>NZ_APJX01000011.1 GCF_000350545.1 Desulfotignum phosphitoxidans DSM 13687 | reverse complement strand
ATTTTTGGCAGTTCTTTCACTGCGGCAGTATTAAGAAGCTCTGCAGCCATCTGGTTGAGAATCCGCAGATTGTTGGCGGCATGACCGGCCAGGGTCCGTATCAATTCTTCGGACATCAATTGGCTGTTTCCTGCCTGATCCAATGCAAAATGAAGGTACTCCTGCAACTGATCCGGAGTAAGCGGTTCAAGAACCAGTCTTGGGCCGATCCGGCTTCCCAATGGCAACAGTTCCGGTGAACGAAATCTCTCAGGAAGCCTGTTATCTCCACAAAGTATCGTAAACAAAAGGTTTTGTGAATCAAACTGGTGGCTTTGAAGGATTCTTAATTCTGTCAGGCATTCGTCAGAGACATGCTGGGCCTCATCAATGAGCAGAACCGGTTTAAACAAAGTGCTCTGGCAATGATGTATCCAGCGTTCTCGAAGGGTCTTAAAGCCTCCATACCTGTTGGCAGGTGAAAGCGCTACATTAAACAGTTCTCCAAGCTCCCTGTAAAAATCTCCCAGCCTGCTTTGAGGACGTTGCATAACCCCGACGGCAAGATCAGGGACTTTTTCCAGGCCGTAAGCCATTTTATGCAAGGTCTTGCTTTTGCCCAATCCGGGTTCTCCGGTAATCAAAGCAAAGCCGCCCTGTCGGGCCATGGAACGGATACGAAGCTCAAACGTCTCTGAGCCGGGAAGCATATAAAGAGCCTCCTCAGGAATGTTTGGCAAAAAAGGATTATACTTGAGGCCATACAGGCTTTTAATATCAATGTTATTCAATGGTGTTTTCCTCCTTGGGCAAATAAGCAGGCGGCAGTCCGGTGGCTGCGTGATCGGCCATCCACTTTTTTAGCAGTGCCGGGTATTCAAGTGTATCAACAGGATCTGTCAGGGAGATTTCAGGGGAAATCACCCGGCGTTTTCCTGACGCATTGGCCGTTTTATCCTGGGGTGCCAGCTGTGCAAGGGGGGCATCGGTCCCGGGATCTACCAGAGTCAACTGACTTCTATCCCAGCCCGGAGCCCGTAAGGCAACCGATTCCATGTGGCCGAACCTGGCAGGCAGTTCATAGCGAATGCCGCCAACAGCGACGGTAGCATCACTACGTCTGGGTTTCCGAGTCACCCTGCGTGTAAAGGCAAGGCGGAGGGCCTCACTGTCCGGGATATTTCTGGCAACGCTTTTACCGTTAAGAAGGCGGTCCAAAGGGGTTGATTTTATCTCCCGGTTGAATCTGCGATGGTAATCCTGTTCAACCCAGGCCTGGGCTGCCTGATTTAAAAAGGACAGTTTCAAATCCTTATGTTTGCGTACCAGCTCCAAAAGACGTCCCTCAAGCTGGCCCCAGAAGACTTCCTGCTTACCATTTTGATAGGGGGAGTAAGGCAAGGTGGTTTTGTGATCAATGCCCAGACGGGCAAGACCCTGTGTGGTTTCCTCTGCCAGCATTGCCGATCCGTTATCGGTCATCAATGACCTGGGCAGCCCCCGTTTCATAAAAGCCTGGACCAGTCCATGGACCAGACACTCCGCAGTCTCGGCCAGATAAAACTGCAGGTGACAGCAAATACGGGAATGATCATCAAGGATCGCCAGTACCATGGGCTGAAGCCAGTTCCCGGACGCATCAAGAATGCGAACTTTTGCATAGTGAAAATCAAGATGCCAAAGGCCGTGAAGGAAAGATATTTCAAATCCTCTCACTTCCCGATTTTCAAGGTGCCTGGCAGCCTGTACTTGTCCGGGGCCAGGCCGGGCCGGTTCACGGGATTTCCACCAACCGTTATCCCGCATGCACCGTAATACAGTCTTGTAGCTGGGCAATTTTCCTAATTCAGGCTTTTCCTGCACCACAACTTTCAGGTTGTCGTAGTGCAATTGCGCAGTCCAGCGGGGATACTTTTGGTACTGGGCTTTTAAAGCATCCAACAGTGCTTGGGGCATGGACCATCGTATCCCGGCATCGAATCGAGGTTTTCGCCCCAGAACAGCTACCGGATCATCAACCTCTTTGGCTTTATAATACCACCGTTCAATGGTCGATGCACCCAGTGTGAATTTCTGGTCTTCATCAATGGGATGTTGATAGATTTTTTGTGAAAGCCGTTGAATAGCCTGCTGCAGTTGCCCCTTGGCAGGCGGGCTGGACAACAGTTCACCAATCACTGAGAAACGAAATTGTCCCCAGCGTCGCCAAATAGGCGCTTTTGTGTTGCTCATGGTGTCCCTCCTTTCGGTTTTGCTTCCTCCGGACTCCACCATGGAGACAAACGGGGGCAAAACCGTGAGTTGACACCTTGTAACAAATTGATTCTCTCCTGGAATCAGCCCAACTTCTGCGTGATCGGCGATCAACGGAGAAGACCCTCAATTATCCTGGCTTTCAAGGTCCCATAGCAAGAACTTGGAGACACTTGACCATTGCAGCTTCCGGTGGCTGTATCTCCCGATAGTAGCTGGATAACAGGTCATGAATCAGGCGACCCCTTCTTCTTCCCAGAAAATGACCCGAAAGGCGGCGCCAGGCACAGCTGTCTGGAAAAATTTCTAAAAAATAATCCCTCCAGCGATTGACAGTGGATCTCCAAACTCCGCAAATCCCCTTTAGACGTTCCAAGGTTGCATCCGGATTTTTTCCCTGACGAATGGCGGTGAGCAACAAAATCACAGGCGCCCAATACACCCGGCGGTCCCAAAACCTGACCGATGGAGGCATGACGCGCCGGCGGCATCCTTCACGCCCGCAGCAAAGGCTGTAACGAAGCTCAAAGAGTGTTTCAAGATCTGGAGGACCGCCACGCGGTTTACGCCAGTAGTTGGCATAGTGCAACGGTCCTCGACAATAGGGCAGCGGCGTTCTTTAGTTTGCCTCGCCAGATCCAAGTCAATTTGATGAAGAAGAGAAAATAATGATTGTTGAGTAAGCACGTATAGTGATATCATGGTCCCTGCCATTGGTTAATGTGGCAGGAGCCCTCTATCAACGCATCAGCCAAGAAACGTGAGGGGGCTCCTTTCTTTTTCCCTCACTTTTCTGGACCATTTTAGCGATTTTTTCCATCATTTTCTTAGGCTGCACTCACATAGAAAGGAGAATTATCATGGCAAACATCACAACTCTCGAAAACGTCATCACCAAAGTGCATCAGGATTCCATCCACCATTTTGATGAAACCGTGCCTGTTCATGAGATGGAGTTTGACAGCCTCAAACAGATGTGGATTTCTGGTAAACCGGTAGATGTGGCTCCCACTGCCCAAAGGCTTTTTTCCAATCGGCTCCGGGTGCCTTATTCTTATCTGTCCAGGTGTCCTGAAGATTTGCAGGCACGGAATCTCAATTATTGGATTGAGCAGGAGCGGAAAAACAGAGATACCTTTTTCTGCCGGTTCAACGGACAATCACTTCGGGCGGTTTTCACCGATAGGTATCAGCCCCTGGATAACATGGAAATCCTGGCGCAACTTTTGGAGCAGGGGTTCAGTCCCGGTCTGAAAGTGCAGTTTTCCCTGGACCACGGTATGTTCCTGCTCAAGATTCCTGAGTTTGAAAAGGCATTCGGGGTGAACTCCGGTCATGGGCCTTTGGATGAAATCATCCCGGGGATCGTGTTCACGAACAGTGAGGTGGGGCTTATCGCCTTCAGTATTGAATCGTTTTTCTATCGCCTGGTCTGCACCAATGGATTGATTTCAGTGGCTAAAACAAACGGCTCCCGATTCAAGCACATCAGCAATCGAGGATTGGAAAACTTCTCTGAAACCCTGGCCATGGTCATTGAGGGCTCCGCCGCAAATCAGGAGGGCTTCCTGCTGTCCCGCCAGTCCCATGTGGATAACCCAATGGCATCCATTGAAGCCTTCAGCAGGCGGTTCGGTCTGTCCCAGAATGAAGCGGAGATAGTCAAGAAGGCCTTTTTGATGGAACCTGGAGACACATTGTTTTTCGTCATTAACGCATTCACTGCCGCAGCCAAGGCAGATAATTTGACCACAGCGGATGTGTATAAATTCGAAAAAGCAGGGGGTCAGATCCTGTCCATGGTCAAGTCATAGTTCCCGTTTATGTAGCCCTGTAATGATCAGTATTGCAGGGCTTTTTTATTCTCAAATCTCAATCTCACGGAGGAAAAATATGGTTTATGAAATCAGGTGCAGCTGGTGCGGAAAACTGATCGGCACCAAAGAAGGACAAGAAACCGAATTTGCAGTGGCCATGAAGAAAGAGGGGATTCCTATTGTATCCCACTCGATCTGTTCAGAGTGCAAAGATGCCGTGTCAAATGAATATGGACTGAATCAAGGAGGGAAAAACAATGGATAGAATATACACCTGCCCATCGTGCGGAAAATGTTATACCCGCCGTCATACCCCGGAATCTTACATCGGAAGCAACTGTTTTGACTGTTCTTTCTGGCTGGAAAAAACCGACTACCCGGATTACATGAAAAACCACCAGGTCATCATCGACGGTCAGCATTATTTGTTTCATGAGACCGATAGTTTCATCAAAGGGTTCGGTGGCAGAAGGTTCAAAATCCAGTTCTTTGATGGCCGCAATATAGAGACAAACAATTTATGGTTTCAGGGTGAAATCCCTGACCAGTTCAGGTCCATGCTGCCGGATAATGCTGTGTTCCTGCCGGTGGAAGAAAAATCAGCGGCTGGAGGTGCCCATGTTTGACCTGGATATATTCGATTGGATGATCATAGGACCATTGTCAGAAGAATTGGCCGATGAAGAGCGGGAGCGCCGTCGGCTGGAAGATGATATTGATCAGGATGATGAAGAATAGTTATAGATAAAGTATTGTAATCATGGTTGTTCAAGTAGTTCTTGTCCCGTAGCACCAGAGCACAGTTCTCATCCCGTAGCACCAAAGCACAGTGCCAACCCAATATCACCCAAGGCACAGTGCCAACCAGGCAGCATTTAACCGGTAATGTTTATCCGTTAATCAGCAAGGCGCATCCGTTAAAGTGCCGTGCTCATCCAAGCAATACCCGTAATTCAATGCTAATCCCATAGTCCCATTCCCAGTATCTCTCTTCTATGATGGTCTGTTTTTTTTGACCCTTGTCTTTTTGAAGGAGGTGCTGGGGGTGGGGCTATGGTTTATCCTATGCTCATGGACTGGATCAAAGGTTTATGGATGAGGCTTTTGTGGCCCGCCCGCTGAAAATTCGACGATTGACGATGTGGACGATGGTTTTTTGAAAAAATATCAATTATCGAAATGGTATCCTTGATTTTTCAGGGCCGTGAATACTTATCTTTCGGATAATAAACCTTAATTTTTATCCCGGGCCATATCCAAAACTTCCCGCACCTTTTCTGTCATATCCGCCATGGAAAACGGCTTCTGAATAAATGCCACCCCGTCATCCAACACCCCATGATGGGCAATGACATTGGCAGTATACCCGGACATGAACAAAAACTGGATATCAGGGTAAAGATCAGTGATTTTCCCTGCCAGGTCCCGGCCATTCATCTCCGGCATGACCACATCGGTCATAAGCAGTTCAATGGTGCCGGAATGGTTTGTTGCTTTTTCCACGGCCTCCAAGGGTGAGGATGCGGACAGCACACTATAGCCTTTCCTTTCCAGCATCATTCGGGTCATCCTGAGAATAGAAGGTTCATCTTCCACCAGCAGAATGGTTTCAGTCCCCCCGGCGGCTGCTTTTTTCTCAGGAACAGCCTTGTCAAAGTTTTCATCGGCAAGAAACCGGGACAGGTAGATTTTGAAAGTGGTCCCCTTGCCGAGCTCGCTGTATACATTGATGAAGCCGTTGTTCTGCTGGACAATGCCATATACGGTGGCAAGGCCCAGACCGGTGCCTTTGCCCGTCTCCTTGGTGGTGAAAAACGGCTCGAACAGATTGTCCAGGGTGTCCTTATCCATGCCACGGCCATTGTCACTGACCGCCAGAAGAACAAAATCACCGGGATTAAAGCCCGGATGTGCGTTGCAGTATTCCGTATCAAAGGTATGCCGCCCGGTTTCAATGGTGAGTTTTCCCACCCCTTCGATGGCATCCCTGGCATTCACACACAGATTGACCAGGATCTGGTCTATCTGGGACGGGTCCATTTTCACCGGCCACAGATGAGCAGACGGCCGCCATACCAGATCAATGTCTTCACCGATGAGCCGGCGCAGCATATTGAGCATACTTTCCACAATATCATTCAAATCCAGCTGTCTGGGAGAGATGATATCTTTTCTGGCAAAAGCCAACAGCTGCTTTGTGGTATTTGCCGAACGCTTCGCTGCTTTTTGAATTTCTATCAGGTCTGAATACAGATCGTGATTTTCATCTGCCTGCAACAATGCCAGTTCAGTATGTCCCAGGATCACCCCCAACATGTTGTTGAAGTCATGGGCTACTCCACCGGCCAGACGGCCCACAGACTCCATTTTATGGGCTTGGGAGAGCTGGGTCTGAAGTTTTTCACGTTCCGCTTCGGCCCTCCTGATTTCAGTGATATCAGAAGTAATCGTGGCAAAAAAATTCTTTCGGGGCGAAACTACTGAAACAAGAAAATGTTTATCCATGGAGGCATAGTAAGTAACAAATTCAGCCGGTTCACCCGACAGAGCAACTTTGGCAAACACATCCAGGTACGGAGCTGAATCGGTATTATATACCTGGGTGGCTGTTTTGCCGACAGCTGTTTCCTTCTTGATACCGGTTATTGAGGTGAAAGCCTGATTGCAATCCAGGATTCGGTAATTGCAGGGCATGCCATTTTCATCAAACATGAGTTCGTGCACAACCACCATTTCCGTCATGGCAGAAAACAGCGCTTGAATTTTTTCTTCGCTCTCTCGAAGTGCATCTTCCATCCGCTTACGCTCGGTGATGTCCCCATAGGTAACAACCACACCATATTTTTCAAGATGCAGTGGGGCTGCCGATACATTAATCCAGGTGATTTCATTATCGGCTTTCACTATACCCATTTCAACATTTTCAATCTGCCGTTTTTCTTTCAAAGCCCTCACACTGGCATATTCTGCCGCCGGCATCGGTGTTCCATCAGGGCGGATGATCCGCCATGTCGGCTCGTCAATGGTCCGGGTTTCGTGTTCCGTTTTAAGTAATCCGAGCAATTTTTCAGATACGGCATTGGATTCAACGATATTTCCGAATTGATCCGAAACGGTTATTCCCAAAGGAAAAGTGTCAAAAAGGACACGATATTTTTTTTCACTTTCCTGCAGATCTTTTTCCTGATTTTTTTGATCGGTGACATCATTATAGATGGTCACTACCTGCCCTGAGGGTAATCTGAAAATATGATTTTCATAATAATTTGAAAATTTCTCATCCTGGTATATCTTGGTTGGGAAATACTCAGAAATACCGGTTTCCCATACTTTTTTCATGACGGGAATCAATCCGTATTCGTCAATATTGGGCCTCAGGTCAAAAAGGCTTCTGCCCTTTACCTCTTCCAGGTTTTTTCCTTCCATTTCAAGGCTTTTCCGGTTAAATTCCCGAATAATATAATCCGTTCCTTTTGATCCGTCATTTGTGACTTCATAAACAGCAGAACCGCTGGTCATATTATCAAATAATCCACGGAACAGGGCCTCATTTTTGATCAGTCGTTTTTCCGCCTGCTTACGTTCAGTAATATCCTGATAATTTCCCAGAAGTCCCTGTATATCAGGGTCATGGAAAAGATTAATTCCTGTGAATTCTATCCATTTGTAGCTGCCATCCTTACAACGATATCTGCATTCCATAGTCCCGATGACATCAGGCTTGTGCATCATCTTTTCAAAAAACTTCCGGGTGGGCTCTATGTCATCAGGGTGTACATTATCCCAGGTGCTTTCCCCGACCACTTCTTCAGGTTTCCAGCCAAACAATTTTTCGATATTCGGGCTTTTATATCTATTAATACCGTTCTGATCGATGATAACAATTACATCCCCGATGTTCGCAAGCATTTTGCCGTGCCTGGCATCACTTTTTTTGAGATTCTCATTTGCCTGTTTGCGCTCAGTGATGTCATGGATAACACCGGAAATTTTGACGGGATTTAATGCCTCATCTGTTTCAATTTCCGCAATTGAAACAATGGTTTTTCTTTTGCCGGTGTTTTTTGCGATGATATCATATTCCAGATGGTATGGTTTCCCGTTTTCAATCAAATCCACCATCGCCTGACGGACCCTTTCCCTTTCAATAATGCAGCTTTCCATATCCTCGGTGCTGAAACTGATTAGGTTCGGATCAAACCCGAATATTTTTTTGATTTCATCAGAACTCCAGAATTCGGCAGTTTTCAGGTTATATTCCCAATTGCCCACCTTGCCCAGTTCCTGGGCTTTTCTGTAGCGTGATTCACTGAGTCTGAGGGCCTCTCTCTGCTCTATTCTATCCGTAATATCCACATGGGTCCCGACAACTCTGACCCATTCCCCGGTGGCATCCTTGTATATGTTCAACCTGGACAGGATATGAACCCAATGTCCGTTTTTATGCCGCATCTCAAATTCTAATTCAAACCGATCTCGCTTTCCTTCAATGAGCTCCTTCATCATCTGCCAGGATTTTTCCACATCTTCAGGTTTGGTAAGTTTTTCCCAGACTGAAAAATCATCAGGCAGTTCATCCGGTTCATAGCCAAGCATGCGTTTCCAACCAGGAGAATAATAAATTTTCCTGGTTTCTAAATCCCATTCATAAACACCATCTCTGCTGGCATCCATGGCCAGATTATAACGCTCTTCGCTTTCCTTCAGGGCTTTTTCCGTCCGCTTGCGGTCGGCAATATCACGGAGGAAACAAACACATTGCCCCCCATCTTCAGGGCGAAATTGGATGCTGACTTCAACATCAAAGACTGTTCCGTCTTTGCGGCGATGTTTGGTTTCAAATCGATCTGATCCTTTCATGACAACCGCTTGCATGTGTTCAGCGACAATTTCTGGTGTTTCAACAAACTCCAACTCGGAAATTTGCATATTCAGGAGTTCGTCTTCATTGTAGCCACTCATTGAACAATAGGCATCATTGACTTCAAGCAACCGCCCATTGGTATCCGTTAACCAATACCCGTCTATTGCCGCCTTGAGAATTGAACGATACCGTTTCTCGCTTTTCTGAATCTGTTTTCGTTGTTCAATCTCTTTGAGTCTTTTCATGCCGCTTTCAGAAATGACAGCAATCAAGCCTTTTATGAAATACAGATAATTTTCAAGTTGTTCCCGTGTCCAGATCGGTACCTTTTTGACAGCTGCAATATAGGCATCTTCATCGAATCCATATTTTTGGGCCTGGGTTTTAAAAAATTTCAGATCCGGTTTTTCCAGAAAAAATTGTCCGGTGAAAAAATTACCATAATGGATTCCGTCAATGATTATTGGTGTAGCATTGTCCATAAGCCCATGTGGACAGCGATAACTTATAGACGGTTTTGCTTCATGGATATGGTCTGAAATGTATTGATCGCTCTTTATACAAAGCTGTTCCGTCTCTTTGTTTTTTCTGTGGAACTTTGCGCAAACATCCTGCCAGGCAGTTGCTGTCAAAATGTTTCCGTCTTTATCAATAATCGAGGAAGGAAATGAATAGATCTTATTCAACCTGTCCTGAAGATTTTGGAAGTGTTCAATGTCAATGAGATCTTGTAGTCTGTATTTCATCATCTGTCCTGAGAACGTGTTAATTGATCAGAATTCCCATCATAATTAATACATATCTTTGCCCAATCATTCCATTTCCTTTCGATAATAGCAGGTTTGGAATAGTATTGATATCCACGATTTTTTCGGGCCACAAAAATTCAAGTGACGGATAATAATCACAACTCTGAGAAACAACCATTCAGGTTTTTATATCAACTTGATTTTGAATAATTGTCCTGTCCTACTGGTACAGGGCTATAAAGTTGAATTAAAAATTCAAACCGGAAAAAAATAGATACCATATTTGACTTTTTCAATATCTCATGGAAATAGCCTGATAATACTGGCAATTAATTTGTCCAGAAACGATGGGGTGATAATTTTTCCAGGCGAAGCAACTTGCTTTTGCAGGCGTTCAGCCCTGATAGCAGGGTCAGGATGACTGGATAAAAAGGAATGATTATTCCCTAAGCCGTCCAGTTTTTTCAAGGCCGATATGGCAGCATTAATATCAAACCCATGGTTTTTTAAAAACAGAATGCCAAAGTCATCAGCATCCTTTTCTTCTGCTTGTGAAAATTGGGCATTTAGCAGTGTCTGAACCAGGCCACCCATGAAAGATCGAGCTACATCCCCGGCCAGATTTTCCTGGGAAGCGATCCCTTTGCGCACCGCGCTCGCAGCATAGGCCAGCATGATTTTTTTCTTGATGTGTTTTTCCACTACATGGCCCATTTCATGCCCCACCACAAAGAGCACCTCCTCATCATTCATCATGTCCATCAGTCCGCTATAAATCCTTATGGTCCCGTCTGCCATGGCAAAAGCATTGATCTCTGGTGACAGATAAACCTTGAAATCAAATACATACCCGTTTGAATTGTATCGGTCCCCCACAAGTTTTTCCAACCTAATTCCGTAAGAATTTTGGATTCCTGCAATCGGATTTTTTGAATCTAATTGTTTTGAAGCATTTGCCGCAAGGAGCTCAACCTCATTGTCACTCAATGTGGCGGCTTTAATGACGTCTATCCCTGCTTGTGTGGCAAGATCCAGATTGGTATTGTCACATCCCCAAAAAACTGACAAACAAAACAAGCATATAATCACACGGTTCATCATCTTTTTCCCTTACAGAATTTCAGGGTGAGTCATATCATTCATCTCGTCTTGAAGGATTGCCCCCCTTCTCCTCTCAACGTCACACGCAGAATCTGACCGGGATGCCACAGCCGCATGCGCGGCCCCCATGTTCCCGTGCCTCTGCAAACAATGGCTGTCATTTTATCCACCTCATAACGCCCTTCCAGAAGAGGATATCTTTTTCGGACCAGATAGCCGAAGGGCCATATCTGGCCGCCATGGGTGTGTCCGCTAAGCATTAATTTCACGCCTTTTTGGGCTGCTTTATCAGCCTGCCACGGCGTATGAGAAAGAAGAATTGTGGCCCCGGGAGGGCGACCTGCGAGGGCTTGCGAGATGGAATCGTTGTTTTGACCATTCCGGCTTCTGGTTGTCAGGTCCTCCACGCCTGCCAGGACAAGACCCGGCCTCACTTCAACCCATGTGTTATTAAGCAATTTAAACCCTGCTGATTCAAACAGATTTGTTCTGCTTCCCCCGTAAAATTCATGATTGCCGGGAATCGCCCAGAGTCCATAGGATGCTGAAAGTTGATTGAATGGCACAATCAACTTATCTTCAGGAGGTCCATGCCCTTCAAAAATATCACCCAGCAACAATACAAGATCGGGCTTTTGTTCCTTTACCTGGGCAATCCGAGCTGCCAGCCAACCCTTGCCGAGTTGCGACCCCAGATGCATATCAGACAGGGCCACAATCACTGTTCCATCCAGAGCACTGGGTAAGTCGGGAAGGGTTACCTCGTACTTTTCCACTATCGGCGGCCGCATGCCTTGAAAGAGTGCAATTACCGAGAGCACCATCCCAACGACCAGGGCAGCCCCTCTCAGTGAAGGGGCTAACCGGGGCATAAGAAAGCCGAAAAGAGTTATGAGATCAATCAAAAGAAGAGGAAGAAACGTCAGGAATAAAACAGCCATCCAGTTCATTCCCAGGAACTCAAGAACACCTGCAAGAATTCCCGTTCTGGAATGCCCCAGGATGCGGCCAAGAAAAAAAACGGCCCACAGAATCAGGGCTGTGCCGATGAAACTCTTTCTGGACATGTGTTGTTCCACAAACGGTATGGAAGCTGCTCTCCAGAAAACATAGACATGCATAAAGGTGCAGACTGAAATTAAAACGGTTCCGAACATGGTTCTCCAGGGAAGAAATGTTTACTGAATTTCTTCCTGTTTAAATTCATAAATGGGTCCACAAGCAATGTTAAAAATCGAAAATATCTTTTAATAAAGATTTTTTCTTGTATGATTTTCCATATCCATGCTTTGAATCGTGATGATCGTCATGTCCATGTCCATGACCATGTTTTTTGTCATGCGATGACGAACGATCCGCGTCACGATACGATCGTTCCGATCCTGCGGCTGTTGACGGAAGAGATCGTTCTATGATCTTGTCGAGCTCCCCCCGATCAAGCCAGACGCCTCGGCACTCCGGGCAATAGTCAATTTCCACACCCTGTCGGTCTGACATGATTAAATCATTTGTTTTGCATACGGGGCATTTCATTTCATTTTTCTCCTCTGTGTTTGTTGTTTATAAATTTTTCATACATTCTTGGCAAATCGGTTTTTCCTGTTGAACAAAGGAATCACCTTTACAAGCTCCATAAGAATGATCGCCACAAGACCACCCGCCAGAGCCAGAAAAAAATCATTCAAGGAAACCGATCCGAAGCGGTACAGGTTTTTGAAAAAAGGTATGGTAAGCACAAGGCACATGACTGCAACCGTTCCGGTCATGACCCATTTAAATGCCGCGTTTTTTTCTTTCAGCATGCTGATGCTTGATTTTGTCAGGGAGCGATTTGATAAAATCATTCCAAGATTACAGACCACAAGCGTTAAAAAGGCCAGTGCCCGAGCCGTCTCAGTAGAATGATCATTGCGTATGAACAGATAAATTGCAATGGTAACAGCCAAGGTCAGGCCTCCCTGAAAAAAGCACTTCAGAAGTGTCGACCCTTCGAAGAGTTTGGCATCAATACTGCGCGGTTTTCGGTTCATGACACCGCTGTCATCTTTGTCAGCTTCAAAGATCAACGTGCATGCGGGATCAATAATCAGTTCAAGAAAAACAATATGCACCGGGAATAAAATCAAGGGCCATTTCAACAGTACGGGTATTAATGACAGTCCTGCGATTGGGATATGAACCGAAAGGATGAACATCATCGCTTTTTTAAGGTTGTCATAAATACGCCGCCCCATCCGCACTGCCGTCACAATGGAATTAAAATCATCATCAAGGAGCACCAGAGAAGCAGCCTCACGTGCGACATCCGTGCCGCGGCCCCCCATGGCTACCCCGATATGCGCGGCTTTCAGGGCAGGCGCGTCATTCACACCATCACCCGTCATGGCAACGATTTCCTTGTTTATTTTAAGGGCCTGAACTATACGCAGTTTCTGTTCCGGCACCATGCGGGCAAAGATGTTGACCTCTTTTATGCGCGCTGCCAGTTGTTCATTGGTTAATGCTTCCAATTCAGAACCGGTAATGTGTTGATCCGGATTTTGAAGACCAATCTGCCGGGCAATACTCATGGCAGTACCGGGATAATCCCCGGTAATCATGATCGTTCGGATGCCGGCGGTGTAACATTCCTCGATAGCCCCTTTTACATTGGGACGGACAGGGTCTTCAAGGCCAATTAATCCGAGGAATTTAAACTGGAAATCATGCTGCTCCTCAGGCAGATTTGTTTTCCTCTGGCGGGCACATGCAACTCCGATCACCCGTTTGCCCTGATTACTGAGCATATCGATTTTTTCTCCAAGCCATTTCAATTTTGGTGCATCAAAATGACAAAGATCCGCAATGGCTTCAGGAGCGCCCTTGGCGGCTATAACAAGGTCTTCACCCGAAGCCGACGTCCAGACCCGGGACATGGCAAGCAGTTCTTTGCTTAAGGGATATTCACGCTGGAACGTCCATGACGAATGAAGATGTTCTGTCTGTGAAAGGGTTTGTTCACCCAGCTCCTTCATGGCCTTTTCCATGGGGTCAAAGGGGTCGACCGGGCTTGCAAGAATGCTGTACTCGACCACTTCATGAAATTCTTCGGGAAGTATTTCATTCGTCTTTTCAACCTTAAATACCTGATTGCCGGCCACAATATCGGATACTGTCATTTGATTAAGGGTCAGTGTCCCGGTTTTATCAACACAGAGCACGGTGGCCGAGCCGAGGGTTTCCACTGCCGGAACCCGCCGGGTCAACACCCGGAATTTTGAGATCCGCCAGGCGCCAAGCGCCAGAAAGATGGTGAGAACAACCGGGAATTCCTCTGGAAGGATGGCCATGGCCAGAGACAATCCGGCAAGAAATCCTTCCAGCAGGTTGCCGCGGGTCAGCCAGTATACCACAATCACGAGCGTGCAAAGGATGCAACCGACAATCGCAAATGTGCGGACGACCTTCCCGGTCTGAATCTGAAGCGGGGTGCGCTCTTCTTCAATGGATTGAAGCGCTTTGCCGATTTTTCCCAACTCCGTTCGGATTCCTGTCGCCTTTATAATTCCTACGGCCTGACCGGATACAACCAGAGTTCCTGAAAAAGCAAAGGGAAGATCATCTCCTCCCGGTTTACCTATCTCAGCAGAGGTCTCCTTTGTGGATGTTTTTTGCACAGGCACGGATTCACCGGTCAGAAGAGATTCATCAATGGAAACATTGACGGCATGAATCAGAATACAGTCTGCAGGAACACGGTCTCCTTCCGACAGCAGGATAATATCATCACAGACCACTTCCCTGCCGGGGATGCGTGTTTTTTCCCCATCACGAATGACATATGCCCGAGGGCTGGACAGATCCTTGAGTGCTTCGAGCGCCCGCTCTGTTTTCCGTTCCTGATAAAAGGTGATGCCGATGATGACAAAAACAAACCCAAGCAGCATCAATGCTTCCTGAAACTCGCCAGACAGCAGATACAATGCCCCGCATGCGATCAACAACAGGAACATGGGTTCTCTTAAGACCCCGATCAGGATTTCCAGACCCTTTCGTTTTCCCTGGGTCGGCAATTCATTAAAACCATCCTGCTTCTGCCGCTGGACTACCTCCTCCTGCGCAAGACCTTTTAAATTCTCAAACGATATGCTGCTCATTTTTAATCCTTAATAAATGGAACATATTCCTGTCGTACTTGCTCTATTTGGGAATTTTTACATTGTCATCATCATAAATTCCGTCTTCAGCCGTTGTGTGACAAGCAATACAATTTGATAAAGAACCTATGAATTCCCGCTTCAATATATCCGGAGTAATCTCATGGTGTTCTTTTATGATATACGGGATTTGGGTAATTCTCAAAGGGGTCTGATTCCCAAGTCCCTTCATGATTTTGGCCGCTCGTTTTGTCGTGCTATGGTCAGCGCTGTTGGATTTCAGATAATCTGTAATGATTTTTTCTGATTCAGCATCCAGTTCAATGGATTCTCCAAAATGATCATCAAGGCTTGTCAGGATCTTTATCCAGGAAGATTCCGGTAGAAATTCCGGCTGATAGGCAAAATGGCAGGCCCCGCATTGAAACTGGTAAGTCGGGTTGGCCAAGGATTTTACAGAGCTATTGCCATGATCTCCATCCCTATGGTGGCCTTCATCCCGATGGTGGTCTTGCTTTCTTTTTTGTTGGCAGTTGTCATCATTATCCCCTTTTCCGTCGGCTAACAGATTGCCCCACATATTTTCTTTATGGTCATCATCAGCATAAACCAGGAAAGAAGGAATCGAAAAAAGAGTGACGAAAACCAGGCAAAACATAAAAAACATTGTCTTGTGATACATTTTAATTTCCTCCATAAAAAATCGGTTTTCAATATCAGTACTCATCTTTTTAAAATCAAATCAAAATATTTAAGCTGTTAAAACAGATCCATGCTCGATACAGCCAGACAAACATTCTCCAGGCTAATCGACGATCAGATGACCTACCGTCAAGACCAAAAACATAGCGATAAAAATAATGGGTTGGGTATGAATCTTGTAAGCATTCTTCCTGAAGAATTTGGGGCATAACTTAAATTTCATGAGAAATCCCAAAATCATCGAAATCAACATCACTATCGCCCCAAGCTCCGGCAAGAATGAAGATTTACATTGTGAAGCCAACCAGTGCCAGAGAATGATTCCCAAAATAGATAGATTCAAATAGTAGTGAAACCCCATAAAGGCTTTTTTTTGTATTCTGTTAAGATTTGACAGTATTTTTTTTAATCCAGCTCCTATCGGCAGAAATTGATTGATTCCCTTTATCAGAATGCTCACTGCTACCGGCAAGTTCGCTATAAGTAAAAGCAATGCTGCAATCTGACCCGCAGTTTCATTGCCTTCATTGTCGGTCTCCGAAAATGGAGAGTTGTGCTGGTCTTCCCGTTCAAAATATTCTGAAATTTCATGGTCATCATCGGCCATGCCTGTTACCAAAGACCAGGGTTCCAATGCTATAATAAAGAAAAATACAAAGAACATTAAAAGATTATATTTTTTCATTCTTTTTCTCATAGTATTGACTCCTTCGTTTTTTTCACCTTAAGACGTTTGTTTCTTAATATTAATAAGTTATAATTCATTTCTATTGAGCTTCTCGCCTGAATTTTCTTGTTGCAGCAACGATTTGATAGATTTCAGCAAAACATCCATTTGAGCATTTGAGTCCTTCGTTGCAGGCTACCCACTGTAAACACGGGTAGTTTTAAAAAATATTACAGCAGATATTTTCACTGTTGCTTCACAGTATCAATAATTACCTCACTGTTTTTCTGAGCCGGTTTGATATCAATCACCCTGATGATATCTTCGAGCACCATGTAAGCCGAAGGCACCATGAAAAGGGTTATAAAAGTTGCAAAAAGTACCCCGAATCCAAGGGACAAAGCCATGGGGATTAGAAATTTTGCCTGCCGGGAGGTTTCGAAAATCATGGGAGCCAATCCGCCGAAGGTCGTGAGTGTCGTTAGCATAATCGGACGGAAACGCTTCACTCCAGCGGATAGAATAGCTTCGAATGCCGTAACACCGGTCAGGCGTTTTCGATTAGCAAAATCAATGAGTACCAGAGAACCGTTAATGACGACACCTGTGAGCGCAACCATCCCGAACAGGCTCATTACGCTCAACGAATACCCCATAATCAAATGCCCTATCACCGCCCCGATCATGGCAAAAGGAATAACAAACATGATGATAAGGGGTTGAAAATAGCTTTTAAAAGGGATTGCGAGCATGGCATATAGTCCCAGCAGGGCCACCAGCAAACCTTTTATCAGCCCGGATATGCTTTCCCGGGTCTCGGCCTGATGCCCCTCATAACTGCAACTCAATCCGGGGTATCTCTTCATCAGCATCGGCAGTACCTCCTGATCGAGAATCGCGATGATCTGCTGAGTACGGGGTTTAGGATTGACATCGGCTGTAACCGTCAATGTTCTTCTCCCATCTACACGGTGAATGGATGTATAGGCCTGATTGGGTACAATTTCAACAGCATTTTCAAGAAGGATCTCCCCGGTTGGCGACATTAACACCATGTTTTCGATAGTGGCCAGAGAAGAACGTTCGTCATCGGGCAACCATACCTTCACCGTGACCTCGTTGCGGTTATCCTGAAGTCTCAAGGCGACCGCACCATAAAAAAAAGGATAAGGATAAGAACTTGCTTTTTGCCAAAGAAAGTAAAGGATAAGAACTTGCTTTTTGCCAAAGAAAGTATAAAAGGATAAGAACTTGCTTTTTGCCAAAGAAAGTATCAAAAATCCCTTCAGTTAAAAATATTATTGCACCCCTGATACAAGCACAACATGTTGTGCTTGTATCAGGGGTGGTCAGTTTATGTCAAGACAAAAATCAAGATCAAAAAAAACAAGAAAGAAATATTTTGAAATTCCTGACAAAATTTTGAAAAATGTTCAGAATAAATTCAGAATAAATCGGATTTTGAGCATAACTCACCGTAATCCCTCAACCCAATTTCAAAAAAATCAATACCAGTGCTCAAATTCCGGAATCCGGGAGTCTGCCTCATCATAGCCTGAAGACCACGCGCAGACCAGATCAAGAATGTAATCGAAAACCTTCTGTGGCGGGTCATGGTTGTGGATGTCCCAAAGATCGAGATGGCGCAATATCTTTTCAATGACATCAAATTCTTCGATAAAGCTGATGATTTTCATTTCACCATGGCATTTGGGGCACACAAGCGGATCGACCTCATAAATTTTCCGGATCAGCCGTGCCCAGTTCCGCCGGGATTCTTTGGAGGATATATCATTGGGCATAACAGCAGGGATGGTATCATCCGTGCCGGCCTTTTTCCGCATCCCGCGGGATTTGTTCGAATACCAACCATAGTACCTTACCGTCTGTTCATACCGCCCCGGAATATGAGTCGTCAGTCTGGCCAACCAGTCCAGTGCTGTAAAAACTTTCCTGGACTTCCCGTCTTTGGATATATAAACAACTTTGGCAATACCATCTGCTAAGTCTTCAACTGGAACATAAACCATTCTCTCCTGTGAAAAGCAGGCCCGGATAATGTAACGGGCCAGGTTGCCAAGACCGGTTGTATCTGACGGTGTTATTCTATCACCGATATAAACATGGAAACCACTATGGCGCCATGAAAGCATATTCTCAATGACGGCATCATTAATTTTTCCCTCCTTCTTGAGCATTTTCAGCACCTCATATTGGAAAATCTTTTCCAGATCCTCCAGTATAAAACCTGGTGCCGCCTTGAAACTGCCGTCATTAAGAAAACAGCCATCAGTGGTGATAGCATGCAGATGCGGATTGAAATTCAAAAAATCCCCGTAAGTTTGTACCGCGATACTGGCACCAGGTACGCCGGTTTCATCGGAAACGACAGATTTCAAGTATGTATTCATCACTTTCCAGGCACAGATCGACAATTTAGCCAACAGCTTCCTGTCATAAAGAAAATAGATCCGCAGCCGTTTGGGGATACTGAAAACCCACTGCCGATGGGGGACATCTTTCAGCACCTCCGTTAACAGCCATTCGCCATATTCAATCACCCGTTTCTGATGGCAAGACGGGCAGAATTGCCTGCGTTTGCAGGAAAATGCCAGCAAATACTCGTGTCCGCATTCTTCACAACGGACCCTGGCAAATCCTATATGGAGATCTCCACAGTCGAGATATTTGTAAATCACCGTCATGACGTAGGTGCGCCAGAATCCATACCGGGATGCGTACATGTCATCCCAGGCCCTTTCCAGCTCTTCAAAATGATTTTCGACACACTTGTAATATGCGCTTGCCTTAGGATTACGCGGTTGGTAAATATCAAAATGATGATTGTCAATTTGGGCCATTATTAAATCAATACAATTAATCTGTTTTACGGCCGGCCAGAGTGATGGTCAGAATAATGCAGGATGAAAACAACAGCCATTTGTTTAAAAATTACAACATTTGTTGTATAAATTAAACAAAAAAAAGCATAAAAAAAGAAATGGAAAACTACCCACATCCCGATGCGGTTTGGGACCTGGTCTGTAACATCGTTTCGGCTGTCCATCGACCATGCCGGATTCGATGCGGCCGTCATTACCATTGCCGAACAGATTCCGGATCGCTTGGTGGAAGGTGTGACCAGGGCGTGGGCAATTCTAAGTTTGCCACCGCCCCGAATGCATACCGCACCCTCATCGAAGAGGTCCCCCATTTTGAAGGCTATGACCACGAGATGCCGGATCAGCTGAACACCTGGAGCCACCGGATGACTGTGGACGAGGATTGCTCCTTTATTCCCGGATCCCCTGCCGATGCCCGGGCCGGGGGGGGGCCTGCACCTGACGGACAGGGCCTTTGATTTCTGCGGGTTTGCGGCCGGGGACCGGGTTCTGGACGCCGGATGCGGGTATGGGGTCACCGGCCGGTATCTGTCAGATGAATTCGGCATCCGGGTGGTGGGCATTGATATCAGCATTGACCGGGCCGTTGACAGGAACAGGCGGCACGGTACCGGACGGCCGTCTTCCGTGTTTCCGGAACTGGTCCAGGCCCGGATACCGGGGCTGCCGTTTGAGGAAGACACGTTCAAAGGCATTTTCTGCGAATGCGTGTTTTCCCTGGTTCAGGAGAAATCCAGCTGCCTGGGAGAATTTTACCGTATCCTTCGGCCCGACGGCCATCTGGTGCTTTCGGATCTGTATATACCGGAAAAATATCTTTCCGCGGTCAGGCAGTACCAGGGAGAGGGTCCGTTCACCTCCTGCATGGAGGGGGCCATGGGGATCATTGACCTGATCCGGATCCTGGAAAGCGCAGGGTTCACCATCACCCTGATGGAGGACCACACGCGGTTTCTCAAACAGCTGGCCGGCCAGATCGTGTTTGAATACGGCAGTCTGGACCGTTTCTGGGATGCTCTGCCCGGCGCGGCCGGCTGCGGGCGCCTGACACACATGTGCCGTACCGGAAGTCTGAAACTGGGGTACGGCCTGTTCGTTGCGACAAAATATCATTGACCGGGTATCAACCCAGGGTCAGCAACCGTTTCCCGTTGGGTGTACAGGGCGGCAGGGATGTGTACCGGATGGTGATCTCCACGGGGATAGAGAGAGTTTGCTTCAATTCCTCCGGCAGTTCAGGCAATGCTTCTTTTCCGCCCATGTCGAGGATCAGGTGAACCTGGCGGGGGGGATGGACAGCCGCCCGGTACCCCCTGAGGCCCGGGACCGCGTAAAGCGCTTCATCCAGCTGCGCGAGGTTCAGGCAGTGTTGGCCGTCCAGCCGGACGGAGTTGGACAGCCGGCCCGATACCTTGTCCAGACGGTGCAGAGATGAACCGCAGGGGCAGGGGCCTGCCGCCATCTTTGCCAGATCCCCGGTGCGGTAGCGGATCAGGGGCATGGCCTCATTCTGGAGCGTGGTCAGGACTACCTCCCCGGTTCGCTCCGGGGGCAGGGGGGTGCCGGTATCCGGGTCCACGATTTCCACCATAAGATCGGCATCCCGCAGGTGATACGCCTGCCGGGCCCCGCACTGGACTCCGCCGCCGTAACCGGTTTCCGTCATGCCGTAATGGGTGAACACCCGGCACTGCCAGGTGGATTCCAGGACCTGGATGATGCTGTCCGGCACATAGTCGGCACTGAGCAGCACCGTGGCCGGCCGGAGACCGGGGGCGGTCCGGGCCAGGTAAAGCATTTCCGCGGGCAGACCCACCAGACAGTCAAATTCCCCGGCCCGGCCGGCGGCCTGGTCCGGATCCCTGATATTGCCGTAGATCAGCGAGGACACCCCGATAAGGGCCAGGCCTTGTTGCAGCAGGTCCCCGATACTGTCCGGGGTCCCGCTGGACATACAGATCATCACCCGGTCTTTCGGGGTGACCAGGGTGGACATGCCGCAGGCGAAAAAATCAATGGTCCGGTCAAGGTCGTTCCGGGTGAAACAGATCCGTTTGGGGGGACCCTGGCTCCCGGAGGTGAGCAGGGTGGTGATCCTGGAGATCTCTCCTGCCGAGATGCATACCATCCGGGTGCCCTGCTCGACAATGTCTCTGGGAACCGTGAAGGGGATACCGGCCAGGTCCTCCCGGCGGGTGACTGCCCCAGGGTCCACATGGGCCAGGTGGTCGTGGTAAAACCGGCTTTTTCCCCGGGCATATCGAAGCACCTGGCGGAACCGTTCCAGCTGCCACGCCTCTAAGGTGTCTGGGGACAGCCGGGTGCCCAGGCCGGTTCTTCGGGCTGTCCAGGAGGGGATGGGGGAAATCACGAGGACCCTTCCTTTGGTTGCCAGCCCGCCAGGTAATAGGCGCAGAACGGGACGAACCGGCCGTTGTCAAATACGTGCAGGCTGCAGCGCCGGAGCCGTTCTATGTCCAGGTTGCCCGCATCCTGGAATGCCATGGAAGTGAGGGTGAATCCATGGGTTCTGACCCGGTTCATGAAATAATCCAGGTCCAGGGAGTCCGGGGGCGGGTTCATGGGAAACGGGGTTTGAGACGGCTTGTCAGGAAACCGTCCTTCACGGGGTGCGGTCAGTGCATTCGGGTTGCAGCAGCTGGCGGGGACAATGTTCCCGGAAGATGGGCAGCACCTGGAAGGGGCCTCACCGGCCGGTGACAGCAGATCCGGTGCCGGGCGCTGCCACCGCCGGGTGATAAAGGCCCGGTTCTGGTCCACGGTGACAGGGGAGTCGCAGCACTTCCCGGACCGGTCCCGGGGATGGGACAGGGGCATGATGCTGTCCGGCAGGACCACGAAATCCCCGTGGAACTTGCACAACGGGTGGTTGAACCGGGAGCTGAGCAGGTGCTGTCTGGCGATCCGGCCGCCTGTCTGGGTTTCGATCTTTGCCATGAGCTGGTCCAGGGTCAGGCGCATCCGGTCCGAAGGCATCTGGTCCGAAGGCATCTGGTCCAAGGGCATCTGGGGGATCCGGCCGAAAAAACTGACCGGCTGGAAATGGACCCCCCTCACCCATGGGGACATGGAGATCCCGTAATCGATGATGGCACCGATCTGGTGGACATTGACCTCCGGCACCAGGGTGGGCACCAGGGTCACCCCGATGCCGCATTCTCCGCAATGGGTGATGGCTTTCTTTTTGATCTCCAAAAGCGGTTTTCCCCGCAAGGTCCGGTAAACATCGTCATCCATTCCATCGAACTGGAGAAAGACAAAAGACAGTCCGGCCTCTGCCAGTGATCCGGCGTATGCTTTGTCCTGCCCCAGCCGGATGCCGTTGGAGTTCAGCTGCACATGGGCACACCCGGCCTGTCTGGCATGGCGGATGATTTCCGGCAGGTCGTCTCTCACCGTGGGCTCTCCGCCGGACAGCTGCACCAGGGTTTTGCCCGGTACCGCCAGCTGGTCCAGCCATCCCTTGACGGTTTCGGTCGCCGGGTCCAATGCCGGGGCTGCATCGGCAAAGCAGAACCGGCAGTGCAGGTTGCATTGCCCGGTGACCTCCAGGAGCACGCAGCAGGTTTCCCGCTGGTGGTCCGGGCACAGGCCGCAGGCATGGGGGCAGTCCAGGTTCTCCCCGTCCCGGATTTCCGGGACATCCCCGATCCACTCTGTGATGGGAACATGATTGCGCCAGACCGGGGTGGAAAAAAATCCATGTTCCGGGCACTCTTTTTCCATGAAAACTGCAACCCCGGCCTGGACATGGGATGCCGGGATCCGCTTCAGGCAGACCGGGCAGACCGAAAAGGTGCGGCGGATGATGTGTCTGCTGGAGCAACGGGGTTTCAAATCGGTTTTATGGTTACTATGTGTCATTGTTTTTCACATCTGATCTCAGCCTTATTGAACTCACGTAAATCAAAAAAAGGTTTTTACGATAAACATGGTTACGTTCTTTGGTGAATGGAATACAACATTAAAAGGAGCAATCAGGTCTTGCAAAACTGAAAAAATTCTACCATAAATATTGTGATAAATTGAAGGTTTTTTATGATTATCAAGAATAATTATTATTATAAAAGATAAATACTAACCATAAATAACTAAAAAAAAACCAACTGGCCTCAGGAGATCCATCATGGATGATATCCGGTTGTTGAAGTTGAAGCACCAGGGATACTGCTGTACCCAGATCATGGTGATCATGGTGCTTGATATGTGGGGTGAACAGAATCCTTCGCTTGTTGATTTCAGCGGGGGGCTGTGCATGGGCGCGGGCATTGAACAGGGGCCCTGCGGCATTCTCACCGGCGGCATGGGGATCCTGGCCATGATGTCAGCGGGGGACCAGGACCGGTTGATCCCCATGCAGGAAGCCTTTGCCTCTTTTTTCATCGAACAGACAAGGGCATGCGGGGGAACCGGATGCGCCGGCATTGCCGGGAAGCACTACCCGGCCCCGGATCCGGAAACCTGCGGCCGGCTGCTGAAAACATCTTATGACGGCCTGATGGCCATCCTGGTGGAAAACGGGTTTGACCCGGCAGACCCCCCGGACCGCAACTGAATCAGGACAGCCAGGGAAATTTTTTTATGGCCTGGTAGACCCTGGCGGCAAGGGCTCCATAAGGCGGGGTCAGGGCAGCGGTGGATGACAGCGGGGCCTGGTGAAACACCGGCCGCAGCTTGGAAAATTCTATGAATCCTTCCATGCCGTGGTAATGACCCATGCCGCTGTTGCCGGTGCCCCCGAAGGGCAGATCGTGCTGGGCCACGTGCAGGGCGCAGTCATTGACGGTCACCCCGCCGGATCGGGTGTGTGCGATTACGGTATCTGACATGTGCCGGTCACGGGTAAAAACATACAGGGCCAGAGGCCGGGGCCTGTCATTGATATAATCGATCACCGATTTGAGGGACGTATAGGGAAGCACCGGCAAGATCGGGCCGAATATTTCCTCCTGCATGATCCGCATGGCCGGGGCTGTGTCTGTCACGATCACAGGGGTTGCAAATGAGCAAAAATCTACAATAAAAAGTTTAAAAGAAAAGGGCATTACCATTGCCCTGCAGGTACAAGATATTGATGCTGTATGGAAAAAGGTTGTGGAAAGAAAACTTAAGCCAACAAAAATCAAACACCACCCCTGGAATGCGAGAGTTTTCTATCTTTTTGATCCTGAAGGACATCGAATAGAAATATGGCAAGACACTAAAATAATGAAAAAATGAAAAATTATTAAGTGCTTTCAAATCCTAAAATCGTCGAGTAAAAGAAGCCTTCAGCTATTTGTCGAAATACATCTATCGAAAACAGGCCAGACATTTTTCAAATGCTCATTAATGTCAAAAAGGCCATCGGAAAGGTTCGAAATTATTGCAACTGGCATAATCATCCCTATAAACATAATGGCGGCAGTGCTTGGAACGACATCTTCACGGATCGATCCATCTGTCCTTCCTTCATTTATTATCTTTTGAACCATATTGAGAAAAGTCATCATAATTTTAGCTACCTTTGCCTTTCGTTCAGGATTTCCCGCATAGATTCCATCAGCAAACACAACATATGGAATGGCTCTGTTTTCATTTAACATAAGAGCCTGTTTATTTAAAAGCAACTGAAGGCGATCAAGCGCATCAGGTGTTTCTTTCCTGACTTGAGTGACATTCTTCATGAATCGGTTTTTAATTGATACTAAAACACCGTCCAATATAGGCATGCTGACCAAACAGATAAAAGAAAAGTTCAATATAGTAGTACATGTACGCAGTATCCAACGGGCTCTTGCACAGAAGAAAAAAAAATTGTTTTAAAAATGAGGCCGGTAAAAAAAGTAGTTTTAAACAGCGATGCGCTGTGTGATCACTATGAACATCTGCGGAGTTATGTGCTTAAGACTTATGACACACCTGTCCAGGTGTATGGACTGGGAGTGATGTTGCAAAAAGGGATGCGAGCATGGATAGAAGCAACTTCTGATCATTTTCAAATAAAATTATTCTATGGCAATATTGATTCCAATGACCCCCCGGAAACTCTTTCACCTATGCAAACACAACTGGTCGGAATAATGGCCGGCATTATAATCAGAAGGAGGCTTTTCAATCATGGAAGCGACTTCAAAGATAACCACCAATCATCTTAAGCGGACAGCTTACTTGTATATTCGGCAGTCCACAGTTCGGCAAGTATTTGAAAATACGGAAAGTACCAAACGGCAGTATGACCTTAAACGGAGAGCTGTCGCGCTAGGTTGGCACACCGAGCGTATTGAAGTAATCGATACAGATCTTGGGAAATCCGGAAGCACAGCTGTAGATCGACAAGGATTTCAAAAATTGGTTGCCGAAGTGGGGCTGGGGTGGGCAGGTATTGTTATGGGCCTGGAAGTTTCAAGACTTGCTCGCAATTCAATGGACTGGCATAGGCTCATAGAGATCTGCGCTCTGACCAATACACTTATTCTTGATGAAGATGGTATATATGATCCAACGGATTTTAATGACAGGCTATTGCTCGGTTTAAAGGGTACCATGTCGGAAGCAGAAACTCACGTTCTCAGGGCCAGATTGCGCGGAGGGCTCCTGAATAAAGCTCGTAGAGGTGAACTTCGCTGTCAACTGCCGGTAGGGTTACTCTACGACATTAACGGCAAGGTGATTCTTAATCCGGATCAACAGGTTCAAGCAAGTCTACACCTGGTGTTTGAGACCTTCTTGCGTACAGGGACAGCACATAGGACAGCAAGACACTTTCGTGACAATGGACTTTTATTCCCCAGGAAAATCATATCCGGTGCAGACAAAGGTAAAGTAATCTGGGGGCCTGTAACTGTAAAACGTGTTCTCGAAGTTTTACATAATCCCCGTTATGCAGGAGCTTATTCCTATGGTCGAGGCCAATGGAAGAAAAAACTCAATGGAGAAAGGAAGAAGTGGGAAGTCTTGCCCAAAGATCGATGGCAAGTTCTCATACCTGATGCTCATCCTGGGTATATTTCCTGGCAACAATATGAAGATATAGCCTTATTGATAGAGGATGTAACCTTGCTCAAAAAAGAACAAATAATAGTCCAAGTCCGTTACAGAGGTGGTAAAACGACTACCTTGAAGCTGCCTTTACCGTTGAATGCCTGGCAGGGACTTAAGACTCCCAAACATGTGTTGACCAAAATGGATGAGCTGTTTAACAAATATACAGATTCACAGGTTGCCGATAAACTCAACCTGCAAGGTCTTAAAAGTGGAGCTGGCAATGACTTCTCGGCAGCGAGTGTACGATGGGCTCGTTATTCAGCAGGATTGAAAAGTTTTGCTGATCGCCTCAAAGAATCAGGACTGTTGACTTCAAAACAGATGGGTATCCAGCTTGGTGTTTCTGAAACAACTGTGATAAGTTGGCGTAAGAAAGGACTTCTTCAAGGTCGCAGGTGTAATGATAAAAATCAATGGTTGTATTTTCCTGATTCGAAAGAAAAAATCAATGACAATCAGTGGGTGAACAAAAAAAGTTTAGAAAGAACTGTAGGAGGTGCAGTATGAGAACATATCCTATGAGGTCGATCCTCTTGTCTGCCCAAAATGCCAGGGTCAAATGAAAATTATCTTTATCATTGATGATTTTGAAATAATAGATAAGATATTAAAGCATCTAAACCTTTGGGATATCCGCAACCATGATCCGCCTGAGATAGAACCTGTTTATATTCCTGAATTAACATACGTTGAAGATTCCGATTATAATAATTCAGGCTCCCAGATTCCAGCATTTGATACCTTTTGGAACTGATATTTTTGAAATTGAGTTGAGGGATTACAGGTGTCCTATACTCAAATTCAGTCATATTTTAGTTTTCCCGGTCTATTTTAACAATAATTATTCTTCACGGCTAATGCCTCTTTATCTTTCTGAATAGCTCTTTACCCCGTCCCAGGAAGGACACAACATGCTGTGTCCTTCCTGGGACGGGGGCATATTTTTCAGAGTTATAAAAAGTTTTTAGCTATTTCTTGACAAAAGGCAAAAAAACATTTACATATCCTTTTTATTTTATTTATTATTAACTCCATTGAGCATTATTTTAACCGATCCTGCGAATTCTTGAGTGATTAAGGGTGATTAAGGGCTTGACAAAATGGACGATAGCAACTCTAAATATAGTGACATGAACGTTTATCAATTGAGAACTTTTTGTGTTTTGGAAAAAAAAGGAAGCGTCAGCCGGACCGCACAAGAACTTTATCTTACTCAGCCAGCTGTGAGCCAACACATTAAGGCATTGGAAAGCTTTTATGGGGTTGGCCTTTTTGACAGAGTGGATAAAAAATTGGTCTTGACAGAAGCAGGTAAGACACTTTATCATTATACTGGTCTAATTTTCAATTTAATCAATGAGACCAAAAGGGCAATTAGTGATTTTTCCGAGCTCAAACGTGGCAGTATATGTATAGGTGCCAGTAATAACATAGGGGTTTATGTTCTACCTTCGATACTTGGTGAATTTAAAAATGGGTTTCCTCAAATTAACATCCAGGTCTCGATCGACACCACAAGAGTAATTGAGCAGAAATTATTAAGCAATGAAATTGATATCGGAATAGTTGAGGCGCAAGTTCGTAGTTCAGATTTGGTTTTGGAACATTGGGGGGCGGAAAAACTTATTTTGATCACGTCAGCTATGCATCCGTGGACACAGCTTAAAAGTATTAAACCTGATATGCTGTTAGATGAACCATTTATCGTTGGCGGACGTGGATCAGGTACCCGCAGGGTATTAGAAGAGAAAATGCCAAATGTGATGAAGAAAATGAATGTGTATCTTGAACTTGGAAGCACAGAGGGAGTTAAGAGAGCAGTTGAAGAAAACCTGGGCATATCAATTTGCGGAGAAAATACAGTTTCCCGAGAACTTAAGAGTGGTCAATTGAAGGCGATTAAAATTGATGGAATTGAACTGAAAAAAAATTTTAGTATTGTTTATTTAAAAGGGAAAGTCATTACATTGGCAATGAAGAAATTCTTAGGATCCTTACATGATAAATCAACAATTAGGAGACCATCTCTTATTCAAGGCTAAAAAGCAATAAAAAACAATAACCCTATATGCAAAATCCTAAAACTGCCATTTTTCTGCATTAACTTCTTAGAATCTGTGGCATAATTACGGAGATGGAGATCCTACCTTGACCGATAAAAAGCCTCGTGTATACTATACTCACAAAATACCATCGGAAGCTATAAAGTTGCTTAAACTTTTCTGCGAGGTCATTGAGCACAATAACTTTGAAAGCCCGACGAAGAAGGAAATCATCCGAAACTCTCGTAATGCTGACGTCTTATGCTGCTTTGTGCCAGATTGTATAGATGAAGAAATAATTGCTTCGTGTCCACAATTAAGAATTATTGCCTCATGTGCTGCCGGACACGATGGAATTAATGTGCCTGCCGCAACGATGAGGGGTATTTGGGTTACCATAGTAAATGCTGAAACGATAGAACCAACAGCTGATTTAACCTGGGCTCTGTTATTATCCAGTGCCCGTGGGATTGTTCCGGCGGATTTTTTTGTTCGATCGGGTGATTTGAAAGGCTGGTGTCAGCCTCCGCCATTCTCAGGGCAAAATATCTTCGGAAAAACATTAGGCATTATCGGGATGGGTTCTTTAGGAAGAGCAATTGCTCGCCGTGCAGTTGGATTTAACATGACATCAATTTACTATCAACGACATCGCTTAGAGGTTAAATACGAGCAAGATTTAAAAATAGAGAACGTTGTGTTAGAGGAACTGTTTAAAACATCTGATTTCATATGTATTGCTACGCCATTGACAGACGAAACATTCCATTTTATATCCGACAAAGAACTCGCCTTAATGAAACCAACGGCTATTATTATTAATACGGCACGGGGTTCTGTTGTCGATGAGGAAGCAGTTGCAAAGGCACTCAAGGAGAAAAAAATAGCTGGTTACGCTGCCGACGTATTTGAAATGGAAGATACACATATTGTACCCCGCCCTTTCGATGTTAATCAGGGGCTTATCGATCAAAAAAGCTGTACAGTTTTGACTCCTCATCTTGGCACGGCCGTAATGGAAACGCGGCTCGAAATTTTCAAAAGACAAGCTCTTTGTGTTTTACAGGTTCTAAAAGGAGAAAAACCTAACGGGGCGGTTAATGATGTCCCTTTAAAGCCAGCTATAACTGGTTAAGGTCGAACTTGTATGTGCCCAGCCCGGTCAGTCGGAAACCAAGTAAGTTTCAAAACGTATGATATCCCCTCATAGCGTTCACCTCTCCTAAATGAGCAGCTTTCAAATTATCGCAAAAAATTTTCTGACAGGAAATCGTCCTAATTGCTCGCGTCATGATCGTTTACCTCAATGCCATCAGGCTCCTTCCTGTTGCCCAACAAGGCCGGATCTGACCACCAACAGCCAACCACTTTAATCAATAGCTGCTTTTCGCTATACAACCCTTAATAAAACCTACTTTAATAAAAATTTCTCCAACGCAGAAGGCTTTCTCGGCCAATTAATACTCTCCACGCGAATTCTCCTCCTGCAGATATAGTTACCAATACCCTCGCAAAACGCTGAAAACAGCATAGTGTTATAAAAAAAATTTAAAAAATTTAAAAAATTATTAAATTGACTTATATTTTTTGTTTTTTTATATCTATAAGCCTTAGAGCCGGAAGGAGGTGATACGCTATTTACCAATAAAGATCATGTACGAGGACATAAACATAAATAAATTTTAAATGGAGAACATTAAAATGAAAGAAGGAAAAGTTGTAATGACCGGTGGTACGGGTTTTATCCTGTCGCAAGTTGCTGAAAAATTAATCGAAATGGGAAAGGACGTAACACTCTTTGATAATAACGAACAGCATAACATGTATGAAGAAACCCAAAAGCTTCTTGAGGAAAAAGACAATTTTCATTTTGTCCAGGGTGACACTCGGGACAAAGCCGCTGTTGAGGATGTCATTAAAGATGCTGAGACTGTCTATCATTTCGCCGCTCTTATGGGAACGAGTTCTCGTTTTAAGCAAGAAGTCGAAACAGTAGAGGTAAATGTCATTGGCACACTGAATGTCTTGCAAGCCTCACTGGACACCGGAGTAAAGTATTATGTCCATCCTCCCAGGCCGCCTCTTTCTGTTTGGTTGACCCCTTACATTATTAGTAAGGGCGCACAGACACAGTTTACCCAGATGTTTCATAAAGTTTACGGACTTCCGACCATTGGACTCAATATTCAAAATTGTTACGGTGCACGAGAGCGCGCGATACTGAACCCGAATACATACCGACCTGGCGAGGGGAGGAAATTCATGGCTTCAGCTATTATCGCTGCCCTTAAAAATGAACCCATTCCAGTATTTGGAGATGGAGAACAATCGTCGGATTGGGTTCACATAGATGACATTGTCGAAGCACTCGTTTTAGCCCCCTGCGACGCTGCCGTGGGGCAGGTAATGGATTTCGGAGTTGGTGAATCCATCACCATAAACAAGATCGCCCAGATAGTGATCGAAATGACCAAAAGCAAATCGAAAATTGAACATCTGCCGATGAGAACCGGCGAAGCCAAAGTGCACACCAAAGCTGATAACGCTCCGGCCAAGGAATATCTCGGCTGGGAACCAAAGATAGATCTCAGAGAGGGCTTAAAAAGAACCATTCCATATTTTGCCAAGTCCCTGGGGATTGAGTCCCCTGTTTAAAGAAAACTCGATAGGGTGACCAAAAGGCTCTACTCCCACTCCCAAAAGAGGTAGATTTTTTGGTATGGGTTTAGGGCCTAAAACCCGTGATCATTAATCTTTATCCATAGTTTTAAGGTTGGGGATAAATCAAAAAAGGAGGGCTTGTGTGAGATGAAAGATGCTACAGCTAAAGATAAATATCCTGAATTTGAAGGCCTCGGCCTTACAGATAGTGAACAGGTAAGTTACGACAGATTTAGATTTTGGAAGGTTGTGATCTTGGTGTCTATCTGGTATAGTTTTTATTATCTGGGAAGACTCAACTGGGGAATGTGTATGCCCTGGATGATTAAAGACCTTGGAATTACTAAAACGCAGGCCGGAGTGGGAGCAACCGTCTTGTTCTGGTCCTACGCTTTTGGAACGCTCATAAGCGGGAAACTTGGGGATACATATGGTGCCAGAGTTATGAATACCATTGGCGGCATCGGCACAGTAATTTTAAACATTATTGTAGCAAGTATGGCAAGAATAAATATAATGCTCATTCCATGGGGGTTTAACGGATTCATACAGGGCCAAGCATATGCGCCCACAAACAATATGATAACCCAGTGGTATCCTAAGGCAAAAAGAGGTTTGGCCACGGGTATTTTTGCAACCTCCATGGGGGTAGCATCTTTATTTGTGTGGTTGATTACCGGCACTGTGGCAGCCCATTATGGGTGGAGAGCCGCCTTTACTTATCCCTTGCTATTTTGCACGCTTCCGTTGACGATTTTGTTTTTTATATTAGCCCGATCAAAACCTAAAGATGCGGGTTATCCCGAGTACAAAGAAACAATGACGAACACGATTTCAAGTAAGGCGGAAGAATTGAGGGATGACCAAATATCGGGTTTCAAAGCTTGGGGCCTTTTATTTGGCAATTGGAAATTCGTCTGCCTTGCGGTAGCTTCTTTCATGTTGTATATGGGAAGATACGGTCTTTTAACCTGGGTGCCGCTTTATTATGCAGAAACCGCTGGCATTAATTTAAAGAAAATTCCAATTGCCACCATAGCGTTGCCGTTAGGAATGGCGGTTGGTCCCATAATTGCCGGATGGATCTCTGATCGTTTCTTCAAGGCGAAACGATATCAAATCCTCACAATCTATATGCTAGCGTTCACAACGATTATGATTATATTGGCGAGCGCGGGTCTGAAGACACTAGGTCTACCTCTTTCTTTCTTCTTGCTCGCCATAGGGGGATTCTTTGTCCTCGGGTCGGTCGGTCTTGTTTTTACTACAGCCTGTGATTTTGGCGGAAGGCGAATGGCAGGCACTGCTGTCGGATCCGTTAACTTTTTTAACTATATGGGAGCAGGCACGCAGGGTTTCGTTATTGGTATGATTCTAGATGCAACAAAAAATTGGGGTATCGTATTTGGTCTTCTTTCCGGATGTGCCATTCTTGGAATCATTCTGGTCAACATCGTTAGGGAATAAGGAGGAAAAACTTTCAGGCATTCAGGACTATTTATTTTTAATATTTTCTGTTGCTCAAAGAAGAAATAATATGATATCAAATAGATTCTTAAAAAAAAGGTGATGTTATGTATAAAAAGATACTAGTACCTTTAGACGGTTCGATCCTATGTGCTAATGCCCTGCAGTCTGCTGAGGAAATGGCTAAATTACACAAGGCTGAAGTAATCCTTCTCCATGTTGTTCCCCATGCTACGATTTATATTGAAAAAGAGGGATCTTTTTGTGACTTCTGCGAACCAAGTTTAAAGGAACAAACAACAGCAGAGCAGTTTCTCACTAACTCAGCAGAGCAATTAAGCTCAAAGGGGATAAAAGTCTCCTGGGCGACCCTTACTGGGGAGCGTCCAGCACATGAGATAATTGAGTACGCAAAAGAAAATTCTGTTGACCTCATCGTAATGACAACCCATGGCAGATCAGGATTTTCGCATTTATGGCTGGGGAGTGTGGCTGAAAAGGTTTTGAGGGGAGCAAGTGAATTCGCATCACTTTTCATGCTAAGGTGCAAATAAGATTGAAAGCGTTGCGTCGTTTAGATCACAAATACAGGCCTAAGGCTGTTAAAATATTTCCCAGCGCATACCTGACAAGTGTTTATTGGGCCAAGGTGCTTGGTCGCATCTTGGCCCAATGTCGGTTAGTGAGAAAAACATAAGTCACTATGAATTGCTTAAATGCTTAGAGACTTCTTAGTAATCAGTTTGGAGATCACTCCCTCATGAAGGTAACACTCATCAATCCTCCATGGCAGTTTTATTCACCGAGCAAATTATACCCTTTGGGAGTATCATATCTAGCCTCTCATTTAATACATTGCGGTTTTGACAGCATCGATATTCTTGATCTGAATTTTGAAATATCTGATACCCAAGACGTCCTTAAAAAATCAGTAGAAATAGTGGAAAGTAGAAATGCAAATATACTGGGAATTACGTGTTGGACGGTCCATCTTCTTTTTTGCATAGAATTTGTAAGAGTATATAAAAGGAAACATCCAGATGTAAAGATCATCATGGGAGGCGTTCATGCTTCATCTCAACCCGAGGAGATAATGAAATTATGTCCTGTGGACATTGTCGTAAGGGGCGAAGGAGAAGAAACCATTGTTAGCTTACTGCGTGCAATAGAGAAAAATAATGATCTCAACGAAGTACATGGTATTTCTTATCGAAAGGATAAAGAAATTCGGCATACTCCAGATAGACCCTTAATTAAGAATTTAGATGAGATTCCTTATCCGGCCTATCATTTACTGGAACCAATAGAAAAATACCAGCCTCTTAATCGCAAATATGTTTTTTCCCTTATTGCCAGCAGAGGATGTCCTTACAAATGCATTTTTTGTTCAGCCAATCGCTTATGGAAATATCAAAGGAGAAGAAATCCTAAAAATATTTTAGGAGAGATTAAGTGGCTTAAAGATAACTATGATGTTGGATTCTTAAGGTTCGAAGATGACGGTCTGACCAATAAACGCGACTGGGCCCTTGAGTTCTTTGTATCATTAAAAGAATTATCGATTCACTTTGACTGCTTGACGCGAATTGATAAAGTTGATTCTGAGTTACTTTTAGCAATGCGAGATGCTGGATGTATTGGGGTTTATCACGGAATAGAGAGTGCCTCTCCCAGATTATTAAAGCTGTTACGGAAAGGTTTTCCAAAATGGGTAAACATAGAATATATTAAAAAGACAATCGCAGAAGAAGTAAGCTTGGGTTTAGTCCCTACAGTGTCTGCAATGATTGGTATTCCCACAGAAACAAAAAAAGAAATACAGCTAACCTTTGATTTGGTGTGTGAGCTCAAAAGACTTGGTGCCAAAACGCAACTTTGGCTAATGACACCCTATCCTGATACAGAAGCCGTCTCCCTTTACAAAGAAGAGTTAATCATGATTGACAGATGGAAAGAGCTTAAACAATTTGATGTATTCTCTACTGTTCCTCGTGAAGCATACTCGCATCTGATTAAGAAATATTCATATCTTGTCCCCGACAATTGGATTTTTAGAAATGATATCAATGATTTTCGAGAAATGAAAATGCTTTATTTAAGTGGCGCAAGCCGAATCTTGGGAGAATTAGAGTTTGTTTAACTCAAATAACTTTAAAATTTATACAATGGATAATGAATGCCATGGGATCTTTGATCAAGCTTTTGCAAAAGATCCCTATTATTTGCCATCAGATATCGCTTTGCCCTCAAGCGTTCAGAGTTTTTGTCTGTGTGACAAAGAAAGTAAAATTCCGATCGCAAGCTTTTATTGCTTTCCCTATGTTGCAAAAGGCAGGTGGATTAAAGATAGAATTCTTCGAATAACAAGGCCTCTGATTCTCAAAAGTCACGAGAAGCTCAATACGGATGTCGTTACCACCTTATTACAAGAAATCTATGAAATAGGAAAAAGAGCAGGAGTCAATATTATCGAAGCAGAAATCTATGAGGAAATCAACTCAAAGATATTTTTCCCGTCCACCAGTTGTGCCGTAAATACCTACAACACCCTTGAGTGGATAAAAACATTTGAAAGCTTTGGATTTGTACGTAGCAAAACAATGCAATGCTTTGAATTAAATCTGGATGAGTTAAATGAATACAAAGACCCATACTTATCAAAAATAAACATTCGAAAATACCAATCCAATGATGAGGAAGATAAAAAATTATACTTAAACCTATGGTCTCAGAGTAAGGATTGTCCTTATAATTTAGTTAATAATGGATTTTGGTACACCAATGTTTTTGAATGGCCGCGGATTTTTTATTCGGAAATTTCACACATTTTAAACAAAGATGATTACATTCTGTTTGCTGAAAAAAACGGGGAGGTTGTAGGATTTATACATTGGTGGCCCAATTTGTACCCTTTGTTAATTGAAGGCGGTCGAAAGGCTATTTTTGGTACTGAAGATTTGATAAATAACTCGTTGGCCAAGATTGACGAGGGAAAGGTTTTTAAGATTATTGTAAGCAAAAAAGCCAAAAATGATAAAGATTTAATCGAAAAGTCTTTGATTAATGAAGCCGCAAAGATTATGAAGAACAAATTTAAATTTAAAAGATGTCAAATCGGAAATATCTCCGAAGAGAAACAATCGATGCTTTCTTTTATCCAGGAAAATGGCGGGAAAAAAGTCCATGAATATTGGGTAATAAGGAATAAATCCTTTGCCAGGTTAGGCTGATCCGGAAGATTTATGAGGTAGACCCATTAACCTGTCCAAAATGCGCCGGAAAGATGAAGGTAATAAGCGGCATAGAGGATGAGGAAGTAGTCAAAAAGATCCTCAAACACCTTGGATTATGGGACCGGAATGCCAGGCCCTCCGCCCAGAAAACAAATTGAGGTGAATGAAACCGTTATTGATTATTCACAATCCCAGCTTTTCACGTCAAATGGGGACGTCCATAAGAAACTAAGAAACCTATTCGCTCAGTCTAATTTTCTCTTTATTCACAATGTTATGGCCGCGATCTACAGCATATCCAACAGCAGGCTGTGTCAACCCCAATTGCTTTGCCATGCGTGTCATGCTTTCCCCAAGCTCCCTCACACACCAATAACAAAAAACACTCCTGGCCTCCGATACAATCTTCTTCCTGCACCCGGAATAAAGTTCCTCCTTATTAATACCAAATATGTCTCAAACTCTTTGCTCGACTCCCGCCATATCATAGCCCATTGTAAGTTGCCGATTGAGGAGAAGAGCTGGCTCCGGGGAGTTGGACAGAAAACCCGCATTTTTAAGTGAAGCTCTGCCGGGTTAATTTAGCGCTTACGAGAAATAACCTTTATCGGTTCTGGCATGACTTACCTCTTATCAATGTTGATGAAATTTCCAATTTATTGAGGTTCACATAATTGATGACGGCTTGCATCACCCAAAATTGAATTGGGGAAGTAAAAAAATTCCACGTTATCCCCGCCCTTCGTTAAACTCAGGACAGGCTGACCTTCGGTCAGGCGGGAATCCAGTGGGTTTAAACAAAAAGGTATTTTTATTTTGCGATCCCCCGCCTGCGCGGGGATGACGGCATGCCTGTCGTGAGTTATGTAATGATCAACCGGAATTGCGGATGGCAATCCCGTTTGCCTCACATCCGCCCTTTGCCTTACATTACATTCGTTATAGCCGCCCTGCAATATAAGGATAAGAACTTGCTTTTTGCCAAAGAAAGTATCAAAAATCCCTTCAGTTAAAAATATTATTGCACCCCTGATACAAGCACAACATGTTGTGCTTGTATCAGGGGTGGTCAGTTTATGTCAAGACAAAAATCAAGATCAAAAAAAACAAGAAAGAAATATTTTGAAATTCCTGACAAAATTTTGAAAAATGTTCAGAATAAATTCAGAATAAATCGGATTTTGAGCATAACTCACCGTAATCCCTCAACCCAATTTCAAAAAAATCAATACCAGTGCTCAAATTCCGGAATCCGGGAGTCTGCCTCATCATAGCCTGAAGACCACGCGCAGACCAGATCAAGAATGTAATCGAAAACCTTCTGTGGCGGGTCATGGTTGTGGATGTCCCAAAGATCGAGATGGCGCAATATCTTTTCAATGACATCAAATTCTTCGATAAAGCTGATGATTTTCATTTCACCATGGCATTTGGGGCACACAAGCGGATCGACCTCATAAATTTTCCGGATCAGCCGTGCCCAGTTCCGCCGGGATTCTTTGGAGGATATATCATTGGGCATAACAGCAGGGATGGTATCATCCGTGCCGGCCTTTTTCCGCATCCCGCGGGATTTGTTCGAATACCAACCATAGTACCTTACCGTCTGTTCATACCGCCCCGGAATATGAGTCGTCAGTCTGGCCAACCAGTCCAGTGCTGTAAAAACTTTCCTGGACTTCCCGTCTTTGGATATATAAACAACTTTGGCAATACCATCTGCTAAGTCTTCAACTGGAACATAAACCATTCTCTCCTGTGAAAAGCAGGCCCGGATAATGTAACGGGCCAGGTTGCCAAGACCGGTTGTATCTGACGGTGTTATTCTATCACCGATATAAACATGGAAACCACTATGGCGCCATGAAAGCATATTCTCAATGACGGCATCATTAATTTTTCCCTCCTTCTTGAGCATTTTCAGCACCTCATATTGGAAAATCTTTTCCAGATCCTCCAGTATAAAACCTGGTGCCGCCTTGAAACTGCCGTCATTAAGAAAACAGCCATCAGTGGTGATAGCATGCAGATGCGGATTGAAATTCAAAAAATCCCCGTAAGTTTGTACCGCGATACTGGCACCAGGTACGCCGGTTTCATCGGAAACGACAGATTTCAAGTATGTATTCATCACTTTCCAGGCACAGATCGACAATTTAGCCAACAGCTTCCTGTCATAAAGAAAATAGATCCGCAGCCGTTTGGGGATACTGAAAACCCACTGCCGATGGGGGACATCTTTCAGCACCTCCGTTAACAGCCATTCGCCATATTCAATCACCCGTTTCTGATGGCAAGACGGGCAGAATTGCCTGCGTTTGCAGGAAAATGCCAGCAAATACTCGTGTCCGCATTCTTCACAACGGACCCTGGCAAATCCTATATGGAGATCTCCACAGTCGAGATATTTGTAAATCACCGTCATGACGTAGGTGCGCCAGAATCCATACCGGGATGCGTACATGTCATCCCAGGCCCTTTCCAGCTCTTCAAAATGATTTTCGACACACTTGTAATATGCGCTTGCCTTAGGATTACGCGGTTGGTAAATATCAAAATGATGATTGTCAATTTGGGCCATTATTAAATCAATACAATTAATCTGTTTTACGGCCGGCCAGAGTGATGGTCAGAATAATGCAGGATGAAAACAACAGCCATTTGTTTAAAAATTACAACATTTGTTGTATAAATTAAACAAAAAAAAGCATAAAAAAAGAAATGGAAAACTACCCACATCCCGATGCGGTTTGGGACCTGGTCTGTAACATCGTTTCGGCTGTCCATCGACCATGCCGGATTCGATGCGGCCGTCATTACCATTGCCGAACAGATTCCGGATCGCTTGGTGGAAGGTGTGACCAGGGCGTGGGCAATTCTAAGTTTGCCACCGCCCCGAATGCATACCGCACCCTCATCGAAGAGGTCCCCCATTTTGAAGGCTATGACCACGAGATGCCGGATCAGCTGAACACCTGGAGCCACCGGATGACTGTGGACGAGGATTGCTCCTTTATTCCCGGATCCCCTGCCGATGCCCGGGCCGGGGGGGGGCCTGCACCTGACGGACAGGGCCTTTGATTTCTGCGGGTTTGCGGCCGGGGACCGGGTTCTGGACGCCGGATGCGGGTATGGGGTCACCGGCCGGTATCTGTCAGATGAATTCGGCATCCGGGTGGTGGGCATTGATATCAGCATTGACCGGGCCGTTGACAGGAACAGGCGGCACGGTACCGGACGGCCGTCTTCCGTGTTTCCGGAACTGGTCCAGGCCCGGATACCGGGGCTGCCGTTTGAGGAAGACACGTTCAAAGGCATTTTCTGCGAATGCGTGTTTTCCCTGGTTCAGGAGAAATCCAGCTGCCTGGGAGAATTTTACCGTATCCTTCGGCCCGACGGCCATCTGGTGCTTTCGGATCTGTATATACCGGAAAAATATCTTTCCGCGGTCAGGCAGTACCAGGGAGAGGGTCCGTTCACCTCCTGCATGGAGGGGGCCATGGGGATCATTGACCTGATCCGGATCCTGGAAAGCGCAGGGTTCACCATCACCCTGATGGAGGACCACACGCGGTTTCTCAAACAGCTGGCCGGCCAGATCGTGTTTGAATACGGCAGTCTGGACCGTTTCTGGGATGCTCTGCCCGGCGCGGCCGGCTGCGGGCGCCTGACACACATGTGCCGTACCGGAAGTCTGAAACTGGGGTACGGCCTGTTCGTTGCGACAAAATATCATTGACCGGGTATCAACCCAGGGTCAGCAACCGTTTCCCGTTGGGTGTACAGGGCGGCAGGGATGTGTACCGGATGGTGATCTCCACGGGGATAGAGAGAGTTTAAGATTTTGCAGCAAAGAGAGATTCAAAAAACTGTACAATGGTGGTGACAACAATAGGGGCATCCCAGTTTTCAGTGGCCAGGCGGCTTTGAAGTGTTTCCTTGTCAGGATCAAGCGAGCTGTGATGTTCAATTTTGTAGACAACGGGAGATGAGAGCCATTCCAGCAGGGGCGGGTTGGATTTCTGGAAGAGTCTCAGGGCTTTTCTAAGGTCCCAACCATTGATATCCAGTTCATCCAGAATAGGCAGTTCAATAACCTCTGGTTTTTGATCAAGGTCAATGGACAGATACCATTCCTTTTTCCTGAGACAAATAAACCGAAAATCAAAGGGTATGGGACGGTAATACGCCGATATACCGGAATAATTCATCCAACACCAAAGATACTGGGTGGGTTTCCGTCGCCGGTATTCCATGGATACGGACCAGCCCCGTCTTCTTAATTCCTTTAGCTGTTATGGTCTTTCTGAGTCAATAACTCCCTGGCCTTTTTGACTGCATGGACTGCATTGGAGGCATATCCATCCGCCTGAATGCTGTCGGCAAAGGACTGGGAAACAGGACCCCCTCCCACCAGGACCTTATATTTTTTTCTGATTCCCTGGTTCATCAAAGCCTGGATCACTTCTTCCATGCTGTTCATGGCAGTTGTCATAAGAGTTGAAAGGCAGATCATATCTGCCCGGACACTTTCTGCTTCGTCAATGAACTTCTGCACCCGGACATCCCGACCGAGATCATGGACGATAAACCCGCCAGATTCGAGCATAATCCTGACAAGATTTTTGCCGATATCGTGGGTGTCTCCTTCCACAACACCAATAACGACCCGGCCAGCAATGCAGCCGTCCGCCACCTTGAGATGGGGTTTTAATATTTCGATAGCCACATTCATCGCATCTGAACAGACCAACATCTGCGGGATGAAATATTCGCCGCGTTCATATTTCCGGCCGACAATCTCCATCCCCCTTGAAAGTCCGTCAAAGATGGCTTCCCGGACATCAATGCCCTGATTCAGGACCTCTCGAGCCAGGGTTGAAGCACCGGTTTCATCCATTGCCACCACAGCATCTGTCAGCCCTTGAAGAATCTTATCTTTTGTCATCAACATTCTTTTCTCCGTATGATGAGCTATACACACCATATCATCAATCTAAATCTGTTTTATTGTGTGCCCATGTCCGGAAATTCCAGCGACTCAATGAAAAGCTGTTCATACCGGTCAAGCATTGCCAGAGGAAAGGCTTCTACCCGACTTGCAATTTTCCGGGCTTCCTCCATCTGTTCGGGATTGAACGCAATGATTTCAGCACCCTTTAGACTGCTGTTGCCCACAAATGAAAAAACAGCATGGGAAAGCGGCTCCATCATTCCCAGCCGGATCAGGTGCTCAGGATTAAGATGCCGGCCGAACTCTCCTGCGATAACCACGGATTCAATTTCATCCAGAGACAGGCCCGCCTTTTCCCTTAATATTTTCTGGCCGGCCAGGATGGCGGCTTTGGCGAGCTGAACCTGTCGTACATCTTTCTGGGTAAAACAGACTGATTCGGTAAGAAAAAAGGCCAAAGTCTCCCGGTGAATGCGCAACCTTTCCAGAATGTCAGATGGCAGCAAGCTATTGACCGGCATTTCCATTTTTCCGGTCCTGTCAACCACCCTTGTCCGCAAAAGTTCGGCTGTCAGCTCAACAATACCGGAACCGCACAACCCGGATGGTTCTGATACCCCTCCCATGACGTTCAGTCTGATTTCATCGAGAATTTCGAATCCGGAAATGGCTCCGGAGGATGCCGTCATCCCATATTCAATGTTCATACCTTCCAACGCAGGCCCAGCAGCGCACGAGGTTGCCAAAAGTCCATTGGGGGTGGCAAGGATTATTTCACTATTGGTTCCGATGTCTATCAAAATGGTATTCCGGGTGCTCCAGTGAACACCGGTTGACAGAAGTCCGGACACCAGATCTCCGCCAAGATAGGCGGAAATGGCCGGGAACCCGAGGACCGGGGTTTTCCCAAAATCATCCAAGCCGTACTGCACGGCCCAGCCGATGGTCGCACCCAGGGACTCGGGAGTATAGGGGTATTTGCCCAGACCCCGAACATCCATGCCAAAAAAAAAGTGCAGCATGACGGTATTTGCGGAAATTACGATGCGGACGACATCTCTGGGTTGTGCATCGATTTTCGCAAGAGATTGCAGAATCATCTGTGTCACCGTGTTTCTGAGGGCCCCTGTCATCTGGCCGGAGGATTCCGGATGACGGGCTGCATGGATTCGGCTCATGACATCGTGGCCAAAGACTCGCTGCGGGTTGAGCGCTGAATGACTGGCAAGGGATTCTCTCTCTGGAAGATTAATGATTTCCATTTTTATGGTAGTGGTGCCAATATCGATCGCCACGGCCAGTTTTGAAAAAAATGGTCGTACTACAAACCCGGCTTTATCCCGGCAGCCATCAGGCAAACAGCCTTCACCGTCGGGTAATTCGACCTTCACATCACTATATAGCAACCGGCAGCAGGAAAGCCGGAAGCCTTTCGACAGGTCTGCCGCGGTGAGATGATGCCGTTCCTTTTCATCGGGAAAACCCGTGTCCCCCCGGACACGGACTCGGCATTTGCCGCATGTGCCCCTGCCCCCACAGGCTGTCTGCATCGGGCTGCCGGACTTGAGAAGAGCATCCAGAAGGAATGTTCCCGGCTCCACAAAAATATGTTTTCCCCCGGGCTCAATGGCCACCTTGATGTTTTCAACCATCTGCTGCCGGCCTTATCGTCAGTTTCCGCGCCGCACCCTGTGCAGCGCGGACCATGCTGCGGATGTTCTCCGGAAGCGTGGTGGTGGAAAGACCGCAGGCCGGGGCCAGGATGGCAGAGACCTCTGCGGCATGAATGGCTGCCCGGGTGATCCTGTCATGACCTGAAACTGCCAGAAGATGCGTTGAAACATTCCCCATCAAGGCCCTTCCAGGAAAAAAGGGCTTGAGTTTTTTCAGGCTGACCACAGAATCCACGGAAAGGGCATCCCATGGAATGGGTGCCAGGGCCCCGGCCAGGGCCATAATATTTCCGCAGATATGCAGTACGGCCGGTATGCCCCGTCCCCTGACCGCGCGGATGATCTGGTTTATGGCTGGCGCCGCCAGGGTTTTAAAATATTCGCCTCCGATGATTTCACCTGATGCGCCCGGGTCGGCAAGAACAATGACCTCGGCCCCGGCCTTGATCTGTTCTTCCGCAAAGAACGCGATGTGCCGGGTAAGATGGTCCAGAGTGGCGGCAATTTTCATACCATCTGTTGCAAGCGCCCGATAGACGATAGCAGGGTCTGCCAAGGAAGTGAGCAGCGAGATCGGGCCGATGACATTTCCGATCACCGGCACAGTGCTGCCGGCCAGACGGTAGATCGCTTCCAGGGTGATTTCGTGGCGCCTACAGGGAACTGGTTCTCTTGCCAGCACCGCATCCAGCGTGGCTGCAGGATAATGTGCAACCCGGGGCTCTTTGAGGGGATCACCCAGATCAATCCGTGCTCCAAAATCCTCAGCCTCAATGGTCATGCAGAAGGGGACCCCGTAATTGTCGAGTTCACAGGTCTCCTGAAGCAGCCGCGCATACCCGGCCATGACCGTGGCCCGGGTATGAAGATCCGGATAAGAAACGCTTTTCTGCTGTAAGAGTGCATAAAGGCTGCCGGCCATCATCCCGCCCGGGATGATGACCGGCACCCTGTCAACCGCTTCGGCCCGGAGAGCACAAAGAAGTCTTTGCCGGGGAGTCATATTCTGGTTAATAATCCTCGTCGATAATGAGGCTGAAGCGCCTGTCCACAAGATCGTCCACATTTACCTCACCTTCCACGAGCTGATATTTTTGAAAAATTCCCACCATTTTATCCAGGCCGTATTTATAAATGGTGGTGGGCATGTCAAAGGTGGGAAGTGTATAGGCATCCTTGAATTTAAATGCCGCCAGGTCCATGTGGGTTTCCCTGGCAAGGATCTGCATAGCTTTATCTTTATGTTCATGGATGAAAAGACGGGCCAGCAGCATGCCGTCTACAAATTTTTTGATCGCGTCAGGATTTTTTTTGGCATATTCTTCCTTGAACCACCAACCGCAGGAATTGTAGAGATATTTGCTGATGGTGGAACTATGGACTTTTTTTATTTTGTCGCCGTACATAGCCTCAAAAGCCGCTTCTCCGATGGAAACATCCACCTTACCGGTGAGCAGGGCAGAAAGTGCCAGATCTTCGGTTTTCACATCAATGACCTCGGCATTGATGTTCTGGTCGTCCAGGTCATGGCGGAGCGACAACCATGGGCCTGAGGGTCTGGGCTTATTGGCGATTTTTTTGCCTTCAAAATCTTTGAGGGAATTGATGGGAGAATCCTTGAGTGCGTAGAAATCAAAGGTCCGGTTTCCGTTGCCCGCCACCTGCACCATTCTCACCCCTTTGGAATACGCTGCAAAGGCTCCGGATGAGGCAAGAAAGCAGCCATCCACATCCCCTGACCCGATGGCTGAAATAATGGTTGCCGTACCGCCTTTGACCGTAATCGGTTCAAAATCCAGACCCAGGAGCTCAAAATATCCTTTTTCTTTGGCAATGGTGACATCCATGGTAATATCATAGGTCGTGGTAACCACCCGCATTTTGTGTTTTTCAAGGGCGGTAGCTGAACCGGCCATGAAGGCGGTCAGAAGTAGAATCGTGATCATTAAAATCATACAATTTTTCATCTTCAAGATACTCCTTTGTAAGTATTATACTGTTTAGCGTGACAGGGTCCTGCCCCTTTGCCAGGGCATGACTTTTTTTTCCGTGAAACGGACCAGCCAGTCCAGGCTGAAACCGAGGATTCCCACCACGATAAGGGTCATAAACATGGTGGAGGTGTTCAGGCTTTCCCTTGAGTTTTCAAGGAGAAAGCCAAGGCCGCTGTTGCCGGAAATGATTTCAACAAACAGCAGGATGACAAACGAAGAAGCCGCGGCAATACGGATGCCGGCATAGATGGACGGCATGGACGCGGGCAGGATGACACTCAGGACTATTTGGCGGTCATTGGCACCCATGGACCGTGCGGATTTCACCAAAAGATTGTCCACATTCCGGACCCCTTCCAGGGTAGGTATCACTGTGTAGAAAAAAGCGCCTAGGCCGATCAGCAACACCTTGGGAAAGTCCCCGAATCCGAACCAGACGATCAGAAGAGGGGCCAGTGCGGTTTTTGGAATCGAACGGCTGAAATTGAGAGTAACATCAAAAAAATCTTCCAGCCGTCTGAACCATCCCAGGAGAATACCCATGGCAATTCCTGTAGCCGAGCCTGCAAAAAAGCCGATGGCACACCGTCTCAGGCTTATCAGCACATGGTGGAGGAGTTCGCCGTTCATCAGATATGTTATAAAATCCGCCCCTACTTTTTCTAGTTTCGGCAGGAGGATGGGCGGCAGATCACCGTAAATAACCAAAATCTGCCAACCGGCAATAATCATTGCGGGAAGAATGATTTTTATCAGCAGCCGGCCGGCTTTTTTTCCGAACTGAAAATCATCCCGCATGGGGCACCTCATTCTGAACTGTTGTCGTCTGGTTTGAGCTCTCCGAGATCATCAGCCGGATGCGCATTTCCGTTCTGCGGAATTCTTCGGCTATGCGCACGCTCAAATCCCTTGGCCTGGGAATGTTGATGGGGATCAGGTCTTTCACCGACCCGGGTTCCTTTGACATCACGACAACCCGGTCGGAAAGAAAGATCGCCTCTCCCACATCGTGGGTAACAAAAAGAATGGTGACCCTTGTCTGCTGCCAGAGATTGAGAAGTTCCCGTTGGCAGCTTTCTCGGGTCTGGGCATCCAGGGCGGCAAAGGGCTCATCCAAAAGGAGAATGTCCGGGTTGTTGGCCAATGCCCTGGCCAGGGCAACCCGCTGCTGCATGCCGCCCGACAATTCATGGGGATAGAATTTGGCAAACCCGTTGAGGTGCATCATCCGGATATGATCAAGGGCAATTTTGTTCCTCGTTTTCCGGTCAATCCCGCGGATCTTGAGCCCGTATTCAATATTTTGCTGAACCGTCAGCCATGGAAAAAGGCCGTAATGCTGGAATACAATGGCCGGTTTCGCAGCGTTTTTCCCAGGTTCCTGGTTGTTGATAATGATTTCCCCGCTGCTGTGGGTCTGCAGACCTGCGATGATTTCCAGCAGGGTTGATTTGCCGCACCCGCTGGGTCCAAGCAAGGAGAGGAATTCCCCATCTTCAACCGTAAGGTTCAGGTTGTCCAGAACTGTAAAATGATGGTTCGGTCCGGAGGTATACTCTTTTCGAAGGTTTCTGACGATGAGTTTCATCTCATATACCCCTCTTCAAAAAGTGCACATGCAACGGCTTCCAGGTTTTCAAGGGGAGTATCGGGCGGAAATTCGCAAGAAGGCATGAGCATAAATCCTCCCGGGTGTTTCATCCCGGCTGAAAGACACCGCCCAACCTCTTGACGGACTGCCCCAGGGCTGGCCCGGTGAAGAGTTTCATTGTTAATATTGCCTGCAAGGATATGGGCAGCGCCGATAACCATGCCGGTTTTTTCAAGATCCATTTCATGGCCAATGGAGAATACTGTCCGCGGCGCAAGATCAATGTCCTTCCAGTGTTTGAGGTTGGCGATATGATCCCCACACAGATGCACCACCATATTCTTGACCCCGGAAGACCGGTACAAGGAAAAAATTTCTCGGATATAGGGCTTGGCAAATTCTTCAAACATTTGAGCCGAAATAAGCTGGTTAGATTCCATGGGTACGCCGCAGAAAACAGAACAGTTCTGGGCTCCAAACTTTTTCAGGGTTGTTTCGGCGGTCCGGATGATGAACCGGGTCACTTTTTTTTGCAGCATATGGACCGCGTCCGGATACCGGACCAGCCATTTTAAAAAATCCGGCCGCCCTACAATCCCGGCAGAAAGCGTTGTTGGCGTCCCGCCGGGAAGCGATGCAAGAAATCCCTGTTTACGGCACAAGGTGTTGAAATGATCCACAAGGGGATTCATTCCTGCTTTTTCAGGGTCCGGATCAGGCAGATCACCGATCTTTTGAGGCAAGACCCTTAAGGGAATCGATCCTGGAGCAATAAAGCGGTTCCCGTCCGGCCAGACAACCCTGCCCCCAAATTCCCAGGCACCTCGATCGGCCCATCCGTAAGAAGGTCTGCAATTCATCCAGGGATAGGTCTTCATCAGGTGCATACCGGCGGCAAAGGCTTTTTCCGGGTTCCGGTAGAATTCTCCCCTGTCGATACCGTACAGCTTTGCAGAAAATCCGATGGCACAGGGATTGAAAGGGACCCGGTCCATGGGCTCTTCGTCAATGAGTGCGGCAAGGCGCTCTTTTGCGGTCAGGGTGTCTTTGGTTGAAAAATCGATCATTGCCCGGCAACTCTTTCCACCCTTGCCGGGAGCGCCCTCATCCAGGGGAATCCGGACAAGGGGTCCAGATACTCCGGACAGGTCAGTTCATTGGCGTTGGCTTCCACCCATCCGTGGGCCAGCCGCAAGCAGTCATGGCGGACCTCTTGGGTCAGCCGCACAGGAAGGTCAATCCTGCCGTCCCGGGTCGAGAGCCTGACTTTTTCATCATGGACAATTCCCAGACGGGAAGCGGCTTCAGGATGCATGTCCAACACTGGTTTCGGAAAATCGGCTTTGCATGTTAGGCTTTCCCTGAACTGACTATGCTGGTAGGAGGGAACCCGGTCTCCGGTACTAAGCCAAAATGGGAACATGTCATCAGGAGAATGGGGAAGCCGGAAACTCTCCATAACTGGCAATGGAAAATTTCCGGTTTTTTCCACAAGGGAGGAGAAGTAATTAACCTTTTTGTCCGGAGTATTCCACTGGCCAGGCATCCTCGGTTCCGGCGTGTACACGACAGTTGATGAAGGACTTTCCATAAGATTGTCAAAGGTTATGGTGCCGGGTGACAATCTATGTTTTATGGCCTCCTTGTTATCTCTCCAGGGAAAAAGGTTCTTTAGGCCGAAGGCATCTGCCAGCCTGAAAATCAATTTCCATGCCGGCCAGCCAAAACCTGTATCTGCCACCGGCCGGATCAGTCCCAGGTATGGTTTTCCTCCCCGACCGTAATCGATCAACTCCAGGTTTTCCAGAAAGGTCGCGGCTGGCAGGACCAGGTCCGCAATCTGTGCGGTCGGTGTCATAAACAGATCGAACACAGCCAGGAAGTCCAATTTTTTAAAGGCCTGGCGATAAATAGGGGTGCCGGGAAAAGTCATCAGGGGGTTCCCCCCGATGACCATCATGGCCCGGACAGGATAAGGATCATCCTGCAAAATCGCTTTGGGAAGAAGCATTCCCTGGCCCTGGCCAAGACTTGCTTCAAAAAGGGGCAGCTCTGTTTTGCCAATGGGTTCTGCTTGGATGGCCGGGTATCCATCCTCTCCCGGAAGAGTTGAAAGCCGGGATGACATTGGGGTTGTAACAGCATAGGGATCCAGAATCGTCAAAAGGGAGGATATGGCACGCACTGTCTGAACGCCGACAGGTTGCAGTTCAAGACCGGATCCGGTCTGTATCCAGCCGGGCAGGTGTCCAAAAATCAGGGAAGCGGCGTACAAAAACCCTTCTTCGCTGATTCTTGCAGGTTTCAGCAGATCCTGGATGGATATGTCTGAAATCATATTGCACAGATCATCCCACCCATTGCCAAGTTTCAGTGACGGGTGAATATGCTGATTCAGGACGGCATATTTGATGAATGCCAGGGCAAGATATCCATCGGTCCCCGGGGTAATGGCAAGATGGCAATCCGCCAGTTCCGCGGTCCGGGTGACGGATGGATCCACGACCACAAGTTTCAGCCCTTCCTTGAGCGCCTGTTTTAATTCCAGGGATGACCTGGCAAGGGAAACTGCCGGGTTGGCCCCCCAGATGATGGCTGATTTTATCCGGGAATAATCAGGGGCAGGGATTCCCCCACAGGTCAGTGTAAATCCCAGGGTCATAGCAAAATGGCACAAGCTGCCGACGGAAATATAGTTGGGCGTTCCAAAACCACGGGCCAGATGGCTAAAATATTGAGAAATCTCCTGGTGCTTGAGTGATTCTCCCTTGTAGAACACAACACTTTCAGCACCGTATTTCTGTCTGATGCCGTCAAATCGGTCGGCCAGAAGCCGGAGCGCTTTATCATAGGATATGGGCTGCCAACCGGAGCCGTTTTTCAGCAAGGGTTCCTGCAACCGATGGGGGGATGCATGGATTTCTCCGAAATTTTTCCCTCGGATGCAGAGAAATCCTTTGCTGACGGGATGATCCGGATTTCCGGTAATACGGAGGCCATGACCTGTGTTCTGTACCTGAATACCGCAGTTTTCTTTACAGATATTACAAATGGATGGTGTGCCAATACGTTTCAAATTCATACGCCCTATACTTTTTTTTGAGGATTACTCCTTTTTTGATAAACCCTAATATTACGGTTTGGAGCATTTTTCAAATTGTTAAATTCAATGATAAATGCGTTTGTAATTTATAAAAGCTATGCAGTAGATTTTTTCCCTCTGCGGGTGTGCAGATTATACAAAATAATTCGTGGAAGTTGAGCGGACCTTCCGGACCCTGAAATCGATCCTGTCCCGCAGACCGGTGATCACACCAGGTCCGATCGTATCGGCTCCCATGTTATGCTTTTTCATCGGTTGACATAAAACCGGTTTGTTTATAGGGTATGCCTTAAAATTATCCTTTCAGGCGATCATAATTTTAGGAAAATCGATGGATACCCAAAATCAAAACACCGGGCAGGAACTTTCCCCGGGCCTTTCCATTATACATTCCAACCATCTGGAAGATTTAAGGCAGGTGGCCGTACGCTGGATCAAGACCCATCCCCTGCAGGTGCTGGAAACCGAACAATTCATTGTCCAGAGTAACGGCATGGCCCAATGGCTCAAGCTGGCCCTGGCCGCCGATGACGGGTGCGGCATCAGCGCAGGAATAGAAATGCAGCTGCCGGGGCGTTATGTCTGGAGTGCCTATCGGGCTGTTCTGGGCAGCGACATCATTCCTGAAGAATCACCCTATGACAAAGAACGGCTGATGTGGCGGATTTTCAGGCTCTTGCCCGGGCTTTGTACAGAATCCATTTTTGATCCTTTGAACCGGTTCCTTGAACATGATAAAGACCAGCGCAAACGCAGCCAGTTGGCTGTCCATCTGGCTGATCTTTACGACCAGTACCAGGTGTACCGGGCTGATTGGCTTGGCGACTGGGCACAGGGTGTGGACCGGCTGGCCAGGGTCGCAGGACAGCCGGTCCCCCTGGGGGAAGAACAGCAATGGCAGGCTGAACTCTGGCGCAGGATTAAGGCTGATGTCCCGGAAGAATACAGAACCATAGGCCGGTCAGATCTTCACCACAGATTTCTGGAAAAAGCCGGAACATTCAACGGGCCCCGGCCCAACGAACTGCCTCCCCGGGTCATTGTGTTCGGTATTTCATCTCTGCCCCGGCAGGTGCTGGAAACCTTGCATGCAGTGTCCTCTTTGTGCCAGGTGTTGTTATTCGTTCACAATCCCTGCCGGCATTTCTGGGCCGACATCATTGAAGACCGGGAGCTTTTGCGCATCGAGCACGCCCGGCACAAGGCAAAGGCCACCATGCCAGAGCCCCTGGATCCAGAGCTGCTTCACCAGCATGCCAATCCCCTGCTTGCGGCCTGGGGAAAACAGGGCAGGGATTATATCGGCATGCTTTACGGGTATGATGAACCGGAAAAGTATGAAACAGCTTTTTCCCAGATCGATCTGTTTGCGGATTTAAGAAGGATAAGAACTTGCTTTTTGCCAAAGAAAGTATCAAAAGGATAAGAACTTGCTTTTTGCCAAAGAAAGTATAAAAGGATAAGAACTTGCTTTTTGCCAAAGAAAGTATCAAAAATCCCTTCAGTTAAAAATATTATTGCACCCCTGATACAAGCACAACATGTTGTGCTTGTATCAGGGGTGGTCAGTTTATGTCAAGACAAAAATCAAGATCAAAAAAAACAAGAAAGAAATATTTTGAAATTCCTGACAAAATTTTGAAAAATGTTCAGAATAAATTCAGAATAAATCGGATTTTGAGCATAACTCACCGTAATCCCTCAACCCAATTTCAAAAAAATCAATACCAGTGCTCAAATTCCGGAATCCGGGAGTCTGCCTCATCATAGCCTGAAGACCACGCGCAGACCAGATCAAGAATGTAATCGAAAACCTTCTGTGGCGGGTCATGGTTGTGGATGTCCCAAAGATCGAGATGGCGCAATATCTTTTCAATGACATCAAATTCTTCGATAAAGCTGATGATTTTCATTTCACCATGGCATTTGGGGCACACAAGCGGATCGACCTCATAAATTTTCCGGATCAGCCGTGCCCAGTTCCGCCGGGATTCTTTGGAGGATATATCATTGGGCATAACAGCAGGGATGGTATCATCCGTGCCGGCCTTTTTCCGCATCCCGCGGGATTTGTTCGAATACCAACCATAGTACCTTACCGTCTGTTCATACCGCCCCGGAATATGAGTCGTCAGTCTGGCCAACCAGTCCAGTGCTGTAAAAACTTTCCTGGACTTCCCGTCTTTGGATATATAAACAACTTTGGCAATACCATCTGCTAAGTCTTCAACTGGAACATAAACCATTCTCTCCTGTGAAAAGCAGGCCCGGATAATGTAACGGGCCAGGTTGCCAAGACCGGTTGTATCTGACGGTGTTATTCTATCACCGATATAAACATGGAAACCACTATGGCGCCATGAAAGCATATTCTCAATGACGGCATCATTAATTTTTCCCTCCTTCTTGAGCATTTTCAGCACCTCATATTGGAAAATCTTTTCCAGATCCTCCAGTATAAAACCTGGTGCCGCCTTGAAACTGCCGTCATTAAGAAAACAGCCATCAGTGGTGATAGCATGCAGATGCGGATTGAAATTCAAAAAATCCCCGTAAGTTTGTACCGCGATACTGGCACCAGGTACGCCGGTTTCATCGGAAACGACAGATTTCAAGTATGTATTCATCACTTTCCAGGCACAGATCGACAATTTAGCCAACAGCTTCCTGTCATAAAGAAAATAGATCCGCAGCCGTTTGGGGATACTGAAAACCCACTGCCGATGGGGGACATCTTTCAGCACCTCCGTTAACAGCCATTCGCCATATTCAATCACCCGTTTCTGATGGCAAGACGGGCAGAATTGCCTGCGTTTGCAGGAAAATGCCAGCAAATACTCGTGTCCGCATTCTTCACAACGGACCCTGGCAAATCCTATATGGAGATCTCCACAGTCGAGATATTTGTAAATCACCGTCATGACGTAGGTGCGCCAGAATCCATACCGGGATGCGTACATGTCATCCCAGGCCCTTTCCAGCTCTTCAAAATGATTTTCGACACACTTGTAATATGCGCTTGCCTTAGGATTACGCGGTTGGTAAATATCAAAATGATGATTGTCAATTTGGGCCATTATTAAATCAATACAATTAATCTGTTTTACGGCCGGCCAGAGTGATGGTCAGAATAATGCAGGATGAAAACAACAGCCATTTGTTTAAAAATTACAACATTTGTTGTATAAATTAAACAAAAAAAAGCATAAAAAAAGAAATGGAAAACTACCCACATCCCGATGCGGTTTGGGACCTGGTCTGTAACATCGTTTCGGCTGTCCATCGACCATGCCGGATTCGATGCGGCCGTCATTACCATTGCCGAACAGATTCCGGATCGCTTGGTGGAAGGTGTGACCAGGGCGTGGGCAATTCTAAGTTTGCCACCGCCCCGAATGCATACCGCACCCTCATCGAAGAGGTCCCCCATTTTGAAGGCTATGACCACGAGATGCCGGATCAGCTGAACACCTGGAGCCACCGGATGACTGTGGACGAGGATTGCTCCTTTATTCCCGGATCCCCTGCCGATGCCCGGGCCGGGGGGGGGCCTGCACCTGACGGACAGGGCCTTTGATTTCTGCGGGTTTGCGGCCGGGGACCGGGTTCTGGACGCCGGATGCGGGTATGGGGTCACCGGCCGGTATCTGTCAGATGAATTCGGCATCCGGGTGGTGGGCATTGATATCAGCATTGACCGGGCCGTTGACAGGAACAGGCGGCACGGTACCGGACGGCCGTCTTCCGTGTTTCCGGAACTGGTCCAGGCCCGGATACCGGGGCTGCCGTTTGAGGAAGACACGTTCAAAGGCATTTTCTGCGAATGCGTGTTTTCCCTGGTTCAGGAGAAATCCAGCTGCCTGGGAGAATTTTACCGTATCCTTCGGCCCGACGGCCATCTGGTGCTTTCGGATCTGTATATACCGGAAAAATATCTTTCCGCGGTCAGGCAGTACCAGGGAGAGGGTCCGTTCACCTCCTGCATGGAGGGGGCCATGGGGATCATTGACCTGATCCGGATCCTGGAAAGCGCAGGGTTCACCATCACCCTGATGGAGGACCACACGCGGTTTCTCAAACAGCTGGCCGGCCAGATCGTGTTTGAATACGGCAGTCTGGACCGTTTCTGGGATGCTCTGCCCGGCGCGGCCGGCTGCGGGCGCCTGACACACATGTGCCGTACCGGAAGTCTGAAACTGGGGTACGGCCTGTTCGTTGCGACAAAATATCATTGACCGGGTATCAACCCAGGGTCAGCAACCGTTTCCCGTTGGGTGTACAGGGCGGCAGGGATGTGTACCGGATGGTGATCTCCACGGGGATAGAGAGAGTTTGCTTCAATTCCTCCGGCAGTTCAGGCAATGCTTCTTTTCCGCCCATGTCGAGGATCAGGTGAACCTGGCGGGGGGGATGGACAGCCGCCCGGTACCCCCTGAGGCCCGGGACCGCGTAAAGCGCTTCATCCAGCTGCGCGAGGTTCAGGCAGTGTTGGCCGTCCAGCCGGACGGAGTTGGACAGCCGGCCCGATACCTTGTCCAGACGGTGCAGAGATGAACCGCAGGGGCAGGGGCCTGCCGCCATCTTTGCCAGATCCCCGGTGCGGTAGCGGATCAGGGGCATGGCCTCATTCTGGAGCGTGGTCAGGACTACCTCCCCGGTTCGCTCCGGGGGCAGGGGGGTGCCGGTATCCGGGTCCACGATTTCCACCATAAGATCGGCATCCCGCAGGTGATACGCCTGCCGGGCCCCGCACTGGACTCCGCCGCCGTAACCGGTTTCCGTCATGCCGTAATGGGTGAACACCCGGCACTGCCAGGTGGATTCCAGGACCTGGATGATGCTGTCCGGCACATAGTCGGCACTGAGCAGCACCGTGGCCGGCCGGAGACCGGGGGCGGTCCGGGCCAGGTAAAGCATTTCCGCGGGCAGACCCACCAGACAGTCAAATTCCCCGGCCCGGCCGGCGGCCTGGTCCGGATCCCTGATATTGCCGTAGATCAGCGAGGACACCCCGATAAGGGCCAGGCCTTGTTGCAGCAGGTCCCCGATACTGTCCGGGGTCCCGCTGGACATACAGATCATCACCCGGTCTTTCGGGGTGACCAGGGTGGACATGCCGCAGGCGAAAAAATCAATGGTCCGGTCAAGGTCGTTCCGGGTGAAACAGATCCGTTTGGGGGGACCCTGGCTCCCGGAGGTGAGCAGGGTGGTGATCCTGGAGATCTCTCCTGCCGAGATGCATACCATCCGGGTGCCCTGCTCGACAATGTCTTTGGGAACCGTGAAGGGGATGCCAGTCAAATCTTCCCGGCGGGTGACGGCCCCAGGGTCCACATGGGCCAGGTGGTCCCGGTAAAACCGGCTTTTTTTCCGGGCATATCGGAGTACCTGGCGGAACCGTGCCAGCTGCCATTTCTCCAGGGTGTCTGGGGACAGCCGGGCACCGAGGCTGGTTCTTTGGGCTGTCCAGGACGGGATGGGGGAAATCATGAGGATTCTTCCTTTGGTTGCCAGCCCGACAGGTAATAGGCGCAGAACGGGACGAACCGGCCGTTGTCAAACACGTGCAGGCTGCAGAGCCGGAGCCGTTCCAGGTCCAGGTTCCCTGCATCCTGGAACGCCATGGAGGTGAGGGTGAACCCATGGGTTCTGACCCGGTTCATGAAATAATCCAGGTCCAGGGAGTCCGGGGGCGGGTTCATGGGAAACGAGGTTTGAGCCGGCATGTCAGGAAACTGTCCTTCACGGGATGGGGTCAGAGCCTCGGGGTTGCAGCAGCTGGAGGGGGCATCGTGCCCGGAAGATGGGCAGCACCTGGAAGGGGCCCAACCGGCCGGTGACAGCAGATCCGGTTCCGGGCGTTTCCACCGTCGGGTGATAAATGCCCGGTTCTGATCCACGGTGACAGGGGAGTCGCAGCACTGCCCGGACCGGTCCCGGGGATGGGACAGGGGCATGATGCTGTCCGGCAGGATCACGAAATCCCCGTGGAACTTGCACAACGGGTGGTTGAACCGGGAGCTGAGCAGGTGCTGTTTGGCAATCCGGCCGCCTGTCTGGGTTTCGATCTCCGCCATGAGCTGGTCAATGGTCAGGCGCATCCGGTCTGAGGGCATCTGGGGGATCCGGCCGAAAAAACTGACCGGCTGGAAATGGACCCCTCTCACCCATGGGGACAGGGAGATGCCGTAATCGATGATGGCCCCGATCTGGTGGACATTGACCTCCGGCACCAGGGTGGGCACCAGGGTCACCCCGATGCCGCATTCTCCGCAATTTGTGATGGCTTTTTTTTTGATGTCCAGGAGCGGTTTTCCCCGAAGTGTCCTATAAACTTCGTCATCCATTCCATCGAACTGGAGAAAGACAAAAGACAGTCCGGCCTCTGCCAGCGATCCGGCATATGCTTTGTCCTGCCCCAGCCGGATGCCGTTGGTGTTCAGCTGTACATGGGCACACCCGGCCTGCCTGGCATGGCGGATGATTTCCGGCAGATCGTTTCTCACCGTGGGCTCTCCGCCGGACAGCTGCACCAGGGTTTTGCCGGGAACGGCCAGCTGGTCCAGCCATGCCTTGACAGTTTTCAATGTCGGGTCCGGTGCCGGGGCTGCATCGGCAAAGCAGAAACGGCAGTGCAGGTTGCATTGCCCGGTGACCTCCAAAAGCACGCAGCAGGTTTCCCGCTGATGGTCCGGGCAAAGGCCGCAGCCATGGGGGCAGTTCAGGTTTTCCCCGTCCCGGATTTCCGGTACATCCCCGATCCACTCTGTGATGGGAATATGATTGCGCCAGACCGGGGTGGAGAAAAATCCATGTTCCGGGCACTCTTTTTCCATAAAAACCGCATCCGCCTTTCGGACATGGCAGGCCGGGATCCGCTTCAGGCAGACCGGGCAGACCGAAAAGGTGCGGCGGATGATGTGTCCGCTGGACCCTCTGGTCATTTTGATTTGGTGGATTTTATTGGTATCCTGATCTTGCATATCTGATAGACTTCTATCATAATTGTTGTAATAATTTGAAGATTTTTATGATCTTTGCACATTTAAATTATTATGTGAATTATAATAACCATAAATAACAAAAAATTATGATAACAGGCCCAGGAGATCCATCATGGATGATATCCAGTTCTTGAAGCTGAAACATCAGGGATACTGCTGCACCCAGATCATGGTGATCATGGTGCTCGATATGTGGGGGGAACAGAATCCTTTGCTTGTCGATTTCAGCGGAGGTCTGTGCATGGGCGCGGGCATGGAACAGGGGCCCTGCGGCATTCTCACCGGCGGCATGGGGATTCTGGCCATGATGTCAGCGGGGGACCAGGACCGGCTGATTCCTATGCAGGAAGCCTTTGCCTCGTTTTTCAGCGAACAGACAAGGGCATGCGGGGGAATCGCATGCGTCGACATTGTCGGGGATTATTACCCGGCCCCGGATCCGGAAACCTGTGGCCGGCTGTTGAAAACAGCTTATGACAGCCTTATGGCCATTCTGGTGGAAAACGGGTTTGACCCGGCAGACCCCCCGCACCGCAACTGAATCAGGACACCCAGGGTAGATAGCGTTTGTTTTTTTGCCGGTGACCGCATATGTCTCCCGGGTTCTCAAAGCACATTTTCTTTTCAATCACTTCATGGTTAAAACGGCGAGATTATTTTATCGTCCAGATTCAAAAAACGACGATATTTCTTGAATATACAGAAATACACAAATTGGTCCTTGTTTGTGAACTGATATGCAGAAATGGACAGACTTTGCTACAAGATTTAAAACCATACAAAATTATCAAATAAAAATTATTTATTACATTATTGTATGTCAATTATAGAACAATAATGTAATTATTTCGTACACAATCTTTTTCCTTTCAGAAAAAAATATATTAATATCAATAGGTTATTAATATATTTTTCCAAATGGCACCTGACTTGCAAACAGTGCAGTCTTTAGATCACATGTGGCGTTATCCAAAGGCATCAATAATTGTAAAGGAACAAACCCAATGAAAAAGATTGAAGCTGTCATCAAACCGTTTAAGCTGGAGGCGCTGAAAGAAGCCATGGCAAAGATCGGTGTGCAGGGAATGACGATTTCCGAAGTAAAGGGATTCGGACGTCAAAAAGGACATAAAGAGGTGTACCGGGGGGCAGAATACCAGGTTGATTTCGTTCCCAAGGTAAAGGTTGAAATTATTGTCAACGAAGCACTGGTTGATACGGTGGTCAAATCAATCATCCAGAGCGTTAAAACCGGAAATATCGGTGATGGCAAAATATTTGTTCTGCCATTGAATGAAGTCTGTCGAATCCGCACCGGAGAAACCGGGGAAGCAGCAATTTAACAAAAGTGATTTATTTCATGAATAAACAAGAAAGAGGTTAAAATGAAATCACGAAGCTTACACAAAAGAATACTACCCCTGACCATTACCATGTCAACCCTTCCGGCGGCTGCCCTGGCGGCGGATGGTGCGGCGGAAATCACAGGCGCTGCCGCAACCTATGTGGCAAACAATACCTGGATGCTGGTGGCCACTTTTCTGGTATTTATAATGCATCTTGGGTTTGCAAGCCTGGAAGCCGGGCTGACCCGGGCAAAAAATACCGTCAACATTTTGTTTAAAAATACCGCCATTATCGCCATTGGTCTGCTCACCTATGCGGCCATGGGCTTTAATCTGATGTATCCCGGCGATTTTTCAATTTCAGGATTCTTCGGATTTTCCGGGTTTGGCATCGGTGTGAGCCCGGAGAATATGATGATCGCCGGTGATGATGGGGTTGGAATTTACACCTACTGGACCGATTTTATTTTTCAGGCCATGTTTGCTGCCACGGCGGCAACGATTGTTTCCGGAGCCGTGGCAGAACGGATCAAACTTCACAGCTTTCTGATTTTTTCCACGGTTTATGTGGCATTGATCTATCCCTGGGTGGGCAGCTGGAAGTGGGGCGGCGGCTGGCTGGACGCCATGGGATTTTATGATTTTGCCGGTTCCACTCTGGTTCATTCGGTGGGGGGCTGGGCCGCCCTGGCGGGTGTGCTGGTTCTTGGACCCCGCCTGGGAAAATATGCCGGCAATAAAATCAAACCCATCATGGGTCACAGCATGCCGCTGGCTGCCATTGGGGTTTTTCTGCTGTGGCTGGGATGGTTCGGTTTTAATGGCGGGTCTGTGCTGTCAGCCGATCCTGCGGCCGTTTCTTTCGTTTTTGTAACAACTTCCCTGGCAGCGGCGGCTGGTATCATGGGGGCTATTTTCCTTTCCTGGATTTTACAGAAAAAACCGGATCTTTCCATGGCACTGAATGGGGCTTTGGCCGGCCTGGTAGGGATTACGGCCGGTGCAGATGTGGTCAGTGTGATGAGTTCGATTGTCATCGGATTTATCGCAGGTCTCCTGGTAGTGGTTTCAGTCATGGGCATCGACCGGATAAAAATCGATGATCCTGTGGGTGCGCTTTCCGTTCATCTGGTCTGCGGTATCTGGGGCACACTGGCTGTGGGGCTGTTCAGTTCGGACCACTCTTTTCTGACACAGATTGTTGGCGTGGTTGCCTATGCGGTTCCCTGCTTTTTTTCAGCCCTGGCAATTTTCTATATTTTGAAAAAGACACTGGGTATCCGGGTGGATGAAGAAGAAGAAATGGGCGGCCTGGATGTGGGTGAACACGGCATGGCAGCCTATGCGGACTTTGAAATCAAAAGTGCGATTTGATGGACTGATTGAATCATTTACCGCCCGGCCCGGTAACGAAACTGACGGTTTGTTTTACCGGGCCGGGTTTGTGATAGATATCCTCATCAGGAGATCCAGGGAAATTTTTTTATGGCCTGAAAGATCCTGTCAGCAAAAATGCCATAAGGCGGGGTCAGGGCCGCGGTGGATGACAACGGGGCCTGGTGAAACACGGGCCGCAGCTTGGAAAATTCCAGGAACCCTTCGAATCCGTGGTATTGTCCCGTGCCGCTGTTGCCGATGCCGCCAAACGGCAGATCGTGCTGGGCCACGTGCAGGGCACAGTCATTGACGGTCACCCCGCCGGACCGGGTGTGTGCGATCACGGTATCTGACAGGCGCCGGTCCCGGGTGAAAACGTACAGGGCCAGGGGCCGGGGCCGGTCATTGATATATTTGATCACGGTTTTCAAAGAGGTATAGGGAATCACCGGCAGAATCGGGCCGAAGATTTCCTCCTGCATGATCTGCATGGCCGGGGTGGTCCCGGTCACGATCACGGGCGATATTTTTTTATGTTCCAAAATGGTGTCCGGTCCGGTAAGCAGAGGGATCACCCGGCCGCCTTTTTCCCGGACGTCCGCGATCGTGTCCATGAGCCGGTCAAAGGCCGGAGAGTCGATGATGGCCGTGTAGTCGGAGGAGGCGATATCCGGATAAAGCTGCCGGGCCACCTTACGGGCCGTTTGAATGAACCGGTCTATTATGTTTTCCGGGACAAAGATGTAATCCGGGGCAATGCAGGTCTGTCCGGCGTTCATGAGTTTGGCGAACAGAATCCGTTTCACCGCTTTGGTCATGTCGAAATCATCGGCCAGAATCACGGGGGATTTGCCCCCCAGCTCCAGGGTGACTGGCACCAGGTTGTCGGCTACGGTTTTCATGACGGTTTTTCCCGTCCGGGGCGACCCGGTAAACACCAGGTGGTTGAAAGGCAATCCGGAAAAGGTGCCGGCAGACACTCCGGGATGAAAACAGACAAACGCCGGGTCGATTTTCCGGGAGAATCTGTCATGAAGCAGGCGGCACAGATGCCGGGAATTGGCTGCCTGTTTCACCATGATCCGGTTGCCGGCGGCCAGGGCACTGGTCATGGGGCTGACGGCCAGAAACAGCGGATAGTTCCAGGGGGTGATGATGCCCAAAACCCCCTTGGCCTGGGGGATGACCCGGTTTCGGCCGCCGACAAAGATCATGGACCCATGCCGGCGCTGGGGCTTTATCCATTTTTTCAGTTTTCTGCGGGTATACCGCAGTCCCAGGATACTGGGCGTGATTTCCAGTATCCGGGTTTCGTGAAACGACCGGTTCCCGAAATCCGCGCAGATGGCTTCGCAGATGGCCTGGTCGTTTTCAATCAAAATGCCTTCAATGGTTTTGAGGAGCCCCAGCCGTTGTTTCAAGGGAATCTCCGGTTGTTCCAGGCAGGCCCGGGACTGAAGATTGAAAATTCTCAACGCCTCGGCATCCGCTTCCGTTGTCGATGGCATCGGTTGGGTCATGGTAATTTCCTTTCCAAAATCGGTTTGTTTCCAATGCGCATCTGCTTTTGTATGACACTTTGGCATCAGATGTACAGTATTTTTAAGCTTTTCCCTGAACCTCATTTATAAGACATTTTTTGTTTTGGGTTGACATTGGAATCTCTCCATGGCTATGAAAGGTTGATATGATCGTTATCGTAAATAATGATGCTTGGCTGGTGACATGTTTTGATCAGGCATTTTTCAAGATTGTTTATGGTAGAGAATGGGGGCACACATGAATGGTGAGCAAAAAAATAAAACCGCTTTGCGGGTGACAGTCCTGTTTTTTGTTTTCAGCATCATTTGGATTGTTGTCACAGATATGGCCCTGGATCTGTTTCTGCCGGCGGATTTTTCACAAACCTTGGCCCAGACCGTCAAAGGGTTGCTGTTTGTCACTGCAGCCACCATCTTTGTTTTCTGGTTGAGCCGGCGTGCGTTTGCCCGGGTTGCCCTTGAGGCCCGAATCGGTCAGGCCAACAAAACCGAGCGTCTTCTTAAAACTGTCATGGCCAATCTGGGTGAAGCTGTGATTCTGGTAGGGCCCCCAAAGCGGTCAATTGTCGATTGCAATTCCGCTGTGAAATCGATGCTGGGATACTCAGCAGAGGAACTGGTGGGAAAACCAACCGCGTTGATCCACGAGGATGAGGCCGCCTTTGAATCATTTGGCACAACCAGCGAAACTGTTCTGCAAAAAGAACGTATTTTCCGCTGTGAATACCGGCTCAAACACAAAGACGGACATGCGGTCCCCGTTGAAATCACGGTTGTGGCACTGCATAAGGATCTGGGCTGGCATGCCGGCGTCGTCAGCATCATTCGTGACCTGACGTCCCAGAAAAAGGCTGAACACGCGTTACGCAAAAGTGAGGAACAGTACCGGCTTCTGGCAGAAAACACCCTGGACATCATATGGGAGATGAACCTGGATCTTGTCTTCACCTATGTGAATCCTGCCATTGAGCAGGTGACTGGGTACATGCCATCTGAATTTGTCGGCAGGCACCTGAAAGAATTTGTCGGGCAAAAAGAACTGAAGAAACTGGAACGGGTCATAAACGACGAGATCTCAAAAGGGCCGCAGGGCAAGGGTATTATTTTTGAAAACAGTTTGTTTCACAAAGACGGGTCTTGGGTCCTTACAGAAATTCATGCAAGGGTTATCTTCGGAAACAATGCAACGCCCGTGGCGATCCAGGGAACCACCCGTGACATCCGCCAAAGACGCGCACTGGAGGTGAAACTCCGGCAGTCCATGAAACTTCAGGCCATCGGGACTTTTGCCGGCGGCATTGCACACGAAATCAACAACCCCATCATGGGGATTTCCGCTTATTCAGAACTCATCGCTGATGCTGAGAACCAAAGCCCGGAAATCCGGGAATACTGCTCGGAGATTCAGAAACAAACCGAGCGGGTCCACATTTTGATCAAGGATTTACTCGGTTACGCCCGTGCAGACGAGGATATGCCCTTAGAATCATTTTCCCTTCATGATGTGGTGGAGTCAACCATATCGCTTGTCCGGACGGTGATTCGGCATGACAATATTGAGTTGAATCGGCGTATCAGCAAAGATCTGCCGCCCGTTCGCTGCCGGCGGCAGCAGATTCAGCAAGTGGTCATGAACCTGGTGACAAATGCACGGGACGCACTCAACACCAAATATCCGAACGGCGATGAAAACAAACGCATACTGATTGCGGGGGAAACTGTGGACGGTCCCGGCAAAAAATTCGTACGCCTGATGGTAGAAGACAAAGGCCCGGGGATCCCTGAGGATGTCCGGGCACAGATATTTGAGCCGTTTTTTACAACCAAGCCCGAAGGAAAGGGGACAGGGCTTGGCATGTGGATTGTGCACAACGTCGTGCACGATCACCACGGAAAGATTGGGATTGAAACCCGGGCTGGCGAGTTCACGCGGTTTAATATTGATTTGCCCGCTGCCGGAGATCGGGATTAGTCAATGAAAAGGAAATAACATCCGTATGACTGCCTGTGAAAGTGAGTGTTTGAAAAAAAAACAAAGGAAATCGCCTTGGGGCGGTCGATATAAGAGGAGAAGCGTTTGTGAAATATTATGAAAAAGACCGGGCTCAGTCGCTACCCGTCGAAGAGGCTGTGGGAAAAATACTGCTCCACGACATCACCCGCATCGTTCCGGATCTGTTCAAGGGACCGGCCTTCAGAAAAGGTCATGTCATTACCGAGGCAGATGTGGACCAGTTGCTGGATCTGGGCAAACAGCATGTGTATGTGGCCTGTCTCAACGGTGAAATCCACGAAAACGATGCAGCGCAACGAATCGCCCGGGCTGCTGCCGGAAAAAACATCCGGCTTTCCGATCCCAAAGAGGGCAAAGTGGGATTTACTGCGGGTATTTCCGGTCTGTTGAAAATCGATGTGGCGGGTCTGACACAGCTCAACAGTGTTCCCGAAGTGATCTGTTCCACCCTGCATACCCACCAGACCGTCACAGAGGGTCAGGAACTGGCCGGCACCCGGGTGATCCCGTTATCCATTGATGAAACCCATGTCATGGCAGCGGAAGACGTATGTAAAAAATTTTTCCCAATCATTGATATCCGCCCTTTTGCCGGGGTGGATGTGGGACTGGTGGTCACGGGATCGGAAGTGTTTTCCGGCCGGATCAACGACGGGTTCGGGCCGGTGGTCCAGAAAAAGTTTGAAGAACTGGGTTCCCGGATCATGGGCAAAAAAATCGTTTCCGACGACATGGACATGACTGTGGCCGCTATCCGGCAGTTCGTGGATGACGGGGCCGGATTTATCGCTGTCACCGGCGGCATGTCCGTGGATCCCGACGACCTCACCCCGGCGGCCATTCGAAACGCCGGAGGTGACGTGATGTTCTATGGGGCCCCGGTACTGCCCGGTGCCATGTTTATGCTGGCTTATATCGATGATGTGCCCGTGATCGGCCTGCCCGGATGCGTCATGTATTACCGGGCCTCGATTTTCGATCTGGTGGTGCCCCGGCTGCTGGCCGGAGAACCCGTGACCCGCACCGATATTATTCAGATGGGACACGGCGGGTTTTGTTCATCCTGTAAAACATGCCGGTATCCCCGGTGCAGCTTTGGGAAGAACTGACCATGGAACTGTCGAATCAGCAGATACTGGACTGTCTTGAAAAAGGGGCACCTTTTGCCCTGGCCGCCATTCTTTCTCATCAGGGGTCCACACCCAGAACCTCAGGCTCCCGCATGGTCGTGATGCCGGACGGCACCCTTCTGGGCACCATCGGCGGGGGACTTGTGGAAGCAAAAGTCAAAGATGCCTGCCTGACGCTTATCCGGGAAAAAACATGTCAAATCCAGTCCTTTTTTCTGGATCAGGAACTCAAGGGCAGTCTGGACATGGTCTGCGGGGGCCGCCTGACCGTGCTCATGGAAACCCTGGTACCCGGACCCGAATTGATTTCAGTTTTTCAGGCCCTGGTGGCCCAGGAACAGGCCGGGCAAAAAGGGGTTTTGGTATCTAAGCTGTCCGGCCCCAGCCAGGGGGAATTCACTGTGCAAAAAAGCCTGGTACTTCCGGACGGCACGGTGACAGGGGCCTGTCTTATCCCGAAGCCCCTGCTGGAAGATATTTGTGACGACCGGTTTTCCGGCAGATTTCCAACCGTTCATTCTTTAAATCTGGAAGAATTCATCATTCAGCCCATGCCGCCTGCAGATACCCTGTTTATTTTCGGTGCCGGGCATGTGGGGTTTGTTCTGGCTCAACTGGCCCATCTGACCGGATTTTCAACCGTGGTGATGGATGACCGGGAGGCGTTTGCCAACAAAAACCGATTTCCCCAAGCCCGGCAGGTCCGGGTGGCACGGGATTATGATGATGCATTCAAAGGATTGAATGTGGACAGTCATTCCTATATCGTGATTCTCACCCGGGGCCATCTCCACGATCAGACCGTTCTGGAGCAGGCGCTTTTCACTGATCCGGCCTATATCGGCATGATCGGTTCCCGGACCAAACGGGACAGAATCTATGACAATCTGATGGCAAAAGGGATCTCAAAAGAGCGGCTCAACTCGGTGTATTCACCTGTGGGACTTTCCATCGGGGCCCAGACCCCGGCGGAAATCGGGGTCAGCATCATGGCTCAGATCATCCAGATCCGTCAAGGGGGTCCCGTGTGATTTTCCGCAGGTCTGAATCACAAACAACTGTCCATAGGACACATTGAACTGGAACAGATTTTTCACTGCCAGGCCTGAAATATGGCACAAAATCACCCGGATCACCCCGGCATGGGTCACAAATAATGGTGTGCCGGGTTTTTCAAGGCATCGGGTCAAAAAAGGGACAGCCCGGCACTGGACATCGTGAAAACTTTCTCCGTCCGGCGGTCTGAATGTGTCCAGATGTTCCCCCCTTTGTTTGAACCCTTCCGGATTCCGGCGTTTAATTTCATCAAACGGCCGCCCCTCCCACTGTCCCAGGTTGATTTCATTCAATGCTGGGTGGCTGACGATCTTCCGGTTCCCGGCAATCCGTCGGGCCATATCCCGGCATCGGGAAAGGCAGCTGGTGTAGATGGTATCGATTTTCAAAGGAGAAAAGGCATGCTGCCAATACGCGGCCTGGGAAATGCCTGTGTCATCCAGGTCCACATCAGAGATGCCGATGAATCGCCGGGTGCCGGAACCGGCGATCTGCCCGTGCCGAAGCAGAAAAAAAAAGCCGTCAGTCTGCAAGTATTTTTGTAATGGATTTACCTGCGGAGGCTTCAATTCTGGCCTGTATGTGCCGTGTATTTTCATACCGTTTCCAGATGCTGGTGGCGGCCCAGGGGTTCTTTTCAAGGCGGTGCCTGAACCGGTGGTGATAATCGATGTCAACGCCGTGCCGGGTGCACAGTTTGTCTGCAAAATACACCAGTTCCTTTTCCTGGACCGGAGCATGGAGATCCAGTTCAATGTTCATGTGCTGTTCTACCACTTCAGCCACCCGGGGGAATCCCAGGTCATGCAGCAGGGCGGCACCAGCCGCTGCATGGTTTTTTTCCATGCGCCTGACATCATGGAGCAGGGCCGCGGCAATCACCAGATCCACGTTTACGGGATCGGCCACGGCATGGACCAGTTTCAGTGCAATCATGGCCACCTGTGCCAGATGATTCCGGATGGGATGGTCCTCTGCCAGTTCCTGGTTGACAATAGCCAGGCATTCTTCCCTGTCCGGAATATCCAGATGCCGGACCTTATGCACCACTCGCCGGTATCCTGCAGGATCATCTGCATCCATCAGAACCCCCCGGTCATGCATTGTCAGGGTCCCTGTCCGGTCTTTTTCTTCGGCCATCAGGTCCCGCAGGGTGGATGGTTCCGCCAGGGCCAGAATCCGTTCTTTAAGGCCACATGGCAACAGGGGCGGATGCCCGGTAAGGCCATTGAAACAGGGCATGAGGAGCCGAAGGGGATCGGACTGGAATTGTTGGATCATCCGGGCGACTGTGGTCGGACGGATGGCCGGGATATCTGTGGGAAGCAGAAAAAACCCGGCCTGCCCGGACCGGATGTGCGCAACCCCCTGCTGGATGGAGCCCAGCATGCCGGAAGCGAACCCCGGATGAAACACCGGACAGGCCCCGGCATCTCTGACCACCGGTTCCAGCTGCTCCCGAAGATGCCCGGTCACCACGACAATATCGGTGATGCCGTTGCCCGAAAACAGGTCAATACACCGTTTGACCATGGGTGTGCCGCCCACCGGCAGCAGGGGTTTGAAGGCCTTCATCCGGGAGGAAAAGCCTGCTGCCAGGATCACGGCTGAAATACCGGATGTCATCATGCCATCATGATCAGGCAGAGGCCTTGTTGCGTTCCCGGTATTCCTGGATGGCGTGGAATACCCGTTCCGGTGTCAGGGGCAGTTCGTAAACCCGGACCCCGGCGGCATCATACACTGCATTGAGGATGGCCGGGATGGTGGGCATGATAGCCCCTTCCCCCACCTCCTTGGCGCCGAACGGCCCGTTGGGCTCGTCACTTTCCACCACAATGGTCTTGACCCGGGGCATGTCCATGGAGGTGACGATCTTGTATTCCGCCAGATCATCGTTGAGCACCCGGCCCTGGTTGTCAAAGATCACCTCTTCATGCATGGCTTCGCCGATGCCCATGGAGATGGAGCCTTCCATCTGGCCTTCCACGGAAGTCATGTTGATGGCCTTGCCGCAGTCATGGGCGTCGGTGATCTTGTCGATGGTGATCTGGCCGGTGTCCATGTCCACCGTGACCTCGGCCACCTGGGCCGAACACCCGTAGGCCGGGGAGGTGCCCACGGCCGCGCCCTTGAACTTGCCGCCCAGGGAATGGGGTTTGTATTTGCCGGTCCCCACAATGGAGCCCCGTTCCAGGAATGCGATGCGGGAGGCTTCCTTAAAGGTGAGTTTGTCTGAATCCGGGTTGTCGGTCCATCCCCGGTGTTCCTTGATATACCGGGTCCGGAGGGTGGAAAAATCCGGGGTGTCCCCGTCAAATTCGATGAACCCGTTCCGGATGTCCATTTTTTCAACGGCCACGTTCAGCTGTTCTGCCAGCACTTCCAGGACCTGACGTCTGACGTTTTCCGCCGCCTCTTTGGTGGCATGCCCGGTCATCAGGGTCTGGCGACTGGAATAGGCCCCTAAGTCCACACCCATGTCCGTGTCGCCTGAAGCCAGCCGGACATTTTCCAGGGGGATGCCCAGGGCTTCGGCCGCGATCATGGCAAAGGCGGTGTCAGACCCCTGGCCGATTTCAGCCGATGCCGTGTACACCAGGGCCGTGCCGCCGTCCTCGGTGAGCTTGACGATCACGGTGCCGTGAAAGGTGTCGGACCGGTAAATGGGATATCCTGCGCCGGAAACAAAAAATCCGCAGGCCATGCCGATGCCTTTGCCCTGCGGCATGTGGCCTTTCTTTTTGTCCCAGTCGGATCCGTTTCTCACCGCTTCGATGCATTCAGCCATGCCGAATGAACTCATGTTCAGGTCGTTGCAGGTGGTGTCTCCGGTTTCCATCATGTTCTTGATCCGCAGTTCCAGGGGATCCATGCCGATCTTTTCGGCGATCATGTCCAGCTGCTGCTCGAAAGAGGCCCGGGCGATCACGGCGCCGTGGCCCCGCTGTGCCCCGCAGGCCGGCTTGTTGTTGTATACCCGGTACCCGTCATAGCTCATGTTGGCCAGTTTGTAAGGGCCGCCCAGAAGCGACCCGGTGTAATAGACCGTGGCAATGCCGAAACTGGTGTAGGCCCCGCCGTCCAGCCAGCATTCATGTTTGAGCGCCATGAGGGTGCCGTCTTTTTTGGCGCCCGTGGTGATGGTGTGGTGGAACCGGTGGCGGGCCCGGCCGTACATGAATACCTGTTCCCGGGTGAAATTCATTTTCACGGGTTTTTTGGTTTTTCTCGCCAGCATGCAGCAGGCCAGTTCCATGGGGTTGGCAGCGGCCTTGATGCCGAACCCGGCCCCGACATAGGGTTTTTTTACCCGGACTTTGCCCACATCCATGCCCAGTACCATGGCCACGGTGCGCTGCACATAATGCGGGACCTGGGTGGAACTGGTCAGGGTGAGCACGCCGCGGTTGTCGTATTCGGCGATGCATCCCTGCATTTCGATGAACGCCCCGTCCTGGCGCTTGCTTTTCATCTCCGTGGTGATGACGATGTCGCTGTTTTCCAGACCTTCGGCCACGTTGCCGAACTCCTGGTGCACCTCGGCGCACAGGTTGCCCTTGAACTCGTCATGGAGCTGGGGAGCCCCGTCCTTGACCGCGTCTTCCACGGTGAACACCGCAGGCAGGACCTCGTATTCCACTTTGATCCGGGAAACCGCCTCCAGGGCGACATCCAGGCTGGTGGCGGCCACGGCGGCAATCTCGTCCCCCACATACCGGACCCGGTCCACGGCAAACACGGTTTCATCATACCGGGCCGGACTGACCCCGTACTTGACCTGGCCGGCCTCCTTGGCCGTGATCACCGCCTTGACACCGGGCAGTTTTTCCGCTTCCGAGGTGTCGATGGACAGGATTTTCGCGTGGGCGTGGGGGCTTTGCAGCAGGGCCCCGTACAGCATGCCCGGCAGGGTGATGTCATCCACGAACACGGCTTTGCCCGTGGCCTTGTCCGGCGTATCGATCCGGTTGGCCCGGGTGCTGATTACATCATATGATTTCATGGTCTCCTCCTAAAAAAACTGAAAACTGGCTTATGAGCGGGTGGATTCAATGGCTTCGAATATTTTCTGGTACCCGGTGCACCGGCAAAGATTCCCGGAAATCCCCTCCCGGATCTCTGCTTCCGTGGGGGCCGGATTTTTGTCCAGCAGGTTTTTGGCGGACAGAATCATGCCCGGGGTGCAGAATCCACACTGGATCGCACCTTTTTCCACAAATGCTTGCTGCAGCGGATGGAGCCCGTCATCCGTGCTCAACCCCTCGATGGTCTCGATCACGGCATTGTCGGCCTGGACGGCCAACACCAGGCAGGAATTGACGGGATCACCGTTGAGGATCACGGTGCAGGCACCGCAGTCGCCGGTGTCACACCCTTTTTTGGTGCCTGTCAGGCCCAGGTCGTAGCGGATCAGGTCTGCCAGGGTTTTGTTGGGTTCCACCGCCACTTCATAGGCCCGGTCATTGATGGTCATCTGAATGAGTTTTTTCATGGGTATCTCCTGTGCTGTCAAGGGTTAGGCCCGGGCCTGGTCAAAGGCGGCAGCCAAAGTACGTTTGGTCAGAACCCCCACCATGGCCCGCCGGTATGCGGCACTGCCCCTGAAATCATCGATGGGGGTACAGTCCTTGAACCGGGCGATCTCGGCTGCGGCATTGAACGTGTCATCCCCGGCGGTGCTGCCCATGAGGGCGGCCTCGGCTAACGGTGCCCGGATCGGGGTGGGGGCCACGGATCCCAAGGCGATTCGAACCGACAGGATGTTGCCGGTACCGGAATCACAGGTCAGGAATGCGGCGGCATTCACCACATTGATTTCCGCTGATTTGCGTTTGCCCAGCTGAATATAGTGGGCACCACTGTGATCCGGCGGATACGGCAGCCGGAACCCGGTGAGAATGTCATCGTTTTTCAGGTCGGTCTTGCCGGGCCCCTTGAAAAAATCGGTCAGGGGAATTTCACGTTTTCCGTCCGGACTTTCGACCAGGGCTACGGCATCGTAGACCAGCAGCGCCGGCAGGGTATCTCCGGCCGGGCTGGCATTGCACACGTTCCCGCCGATGGTGGCCCGGTTTCGGATCAGATGGGTGCCCATATTGTCGGCCCCGGATTTCAATGCGCCAAATCTTTTCTGAACAACGGGGTGTCTGGAAATGGCGGCCATGGTGGTGCAGGCCCCGATGATCAGGTCCGAATCATTCTCCTGGATTTCGCTCAGACCGGCAATTCGCTGCAGGCTGATGACATGATCGGTGGATACAATCTTTTTTTTCAGGTACACCAGCAGGTCGGTGCCGCCGGCAAGAAACCGGGCGCCGGAGTTGAATTGCTTTTTCAGCACCAGCGCCTTTTCAATGGATTCCGGTTCATGGAATTCAAACTTGGGTAACAGCATATCATTCTCTCCCTTATCTTAAAGACATGAGGCCACTTTCACCATGCTGTCTATCATTGGGATTTTCATATGTCAACAGAAACATAACGAAGAATACAGAATCAGGTTTCTCTTTTGACCGAATGATGCGGATTTAAAGAGTTTCAGACGTTCTGCCTGGGAGGCGGCTTCCAAGCGGCCGGGGCAGGCAAAAGGGACGGCATTTGTTTTCCATGGTGAACATCTAAAGTCATTTAATGGTAAATTTGTCTGAAAATGGTTTCAGATGCTTCCGCGATCTCCAGCCGCAGGCGCTTGAATTTGTCAATCATTTCCAACGCCTCGGGTGTCAGGTCGGAATGTCCCCCTTCGGCCCCGCCTTTGTGGCGTTCCAGCAGCGGTTTTCCCAGCCGTTTTTCCATTTTCCGCAATCGTCCCCACATGGATCGGTACCCCATTTTCAGGGTTTTGGCCGCCGCATTGATGGACCCCTGCTCCTGAATGGTTTCCAGGATGCGCATCTGCCCTTCCCCGAAAATGGAATCCCCGGTTTCACACTCGATCCAGAGCTTGATCCGCAGTTTTTCATGTGTGTTCCCCATGTCAGGGGTGATAATACGTTGTCCGGTCAGGTGTCAAGAAAGAATTTGAAATCACAGAAAGGCGCGCCTTCCATCAGAAAGCTGCGAATCACTCAATCAGACGGGGACGCCCAGGGCTTTGAGGTCGGAAAGCAGGGTCCGTTCGTTATAGAACCGGCCTTCCCGCCATTTGCCGTTGTATGCCAGGGTGGGTACGACCCAGTCGTCCCCGCCGTTGACCTGGATGATTTTGTCAATGACGTCTTCGGGCTGGTCTTCGATCTCCATATAGGTGAATGCAATGCCGTGCTTTTTTAAAAATTCGACGGTCTTTGTGCAGTGCGGACACCAGGCGGCCGCATAAACAGTCAACATGTGAACCTCGTAAAAATTATTGTTTGCGCGGAGTATATCTTTTTTTCCGGCGGGTTTCAATGCTGGTCAGAATAACCGCAAATGCCGGATATGTTTGGGTGCGTGGGCAAAAAACGCGGCCAGGACAAAGGCGGCCAGCATGGCCGGTGCTACCGGAAGCCATCCGTGAATCGCCATTGCCATGAGCACCAGCTTGACCAGGGTGGCCAGACCGGCCGGTTCCCGGAGCAGCTGCCGGTGGCGCAGCATTTCCGTGGTCATGAGCAGCACACCCGTGACACCAACCAGCACCAGATACATCCGGGGCAGGTCCGGCCGCCCGGGGAGCAGAAACACGGCCAGAAACACGGCCGCCCCCACCTGGTGGAGGGCCCGGATGAAAATGGACGTCATCCAGATCCAGTAGGGGCGGTCAGCGGTTTTTCCCAGCCGGGTTTCCGGGGGGCGGCGGGTCTTTTTTTTATCACTCATGCCGGTCTCTTTGGTTGTTGTGTTGATGGCCCTGGGTTGTCCGGGGCTGTCCCGGTCCTTTGTCGAAAGTTTTGAAAAGAAAATATACCAACAGTCCGGCTGTGGCAACCGCAAAAATACCATGGATCACTGAAATCAGGAACAAGGCACTGCTGTTAAAAGGCGCGCGTATCCATAAAAGCATGCCCGTGATCACTGTGCCGGCGCCGGAAAGGTGTAGTCCAACAGAAATCCACTGGTGTCGGATCCGGGTGTGAATCAGATAAAAATACCCGGCCGCTGCCATGAGTGCCGACAACGGGCCCAGCCACGGTGCCATGGCCCCAAGGGTCTGTGTCAAAGACCGTAAAAATCCGGTGTCCATGATCAGCAGGGTGTGGGCAAAGAGAAAGCAGATGAATACAAAGATGCCCGCGGCGCTCAAATATGGCATGCCTGTGTCATGGGGTCTGGAGGGACTGAAAAAAACCAGCCAGGTTCCGGTGGCCAGGAGCAGCAGCACCCCGGCCCCCAAAACCCAGGGGCCGGTTTTCAGAAACAGGCTAAACAGGCGGTTGACGGGTTCAACAGACTCCAGCAGCCCCATGAACCGGGCCATGGACACGGTCACCGGCCGGCCATTATCCCCGAAATAATCGATCACCACAGGCCCGCTGAACAGGTGGGCATCTTTGGCATGGCAGTCCGTGCACCCGTCGCTGCCCAAAGCCTGATCTGCCGGGGCCACATTGTGGCTGATGGAATAATAAGGGAGCCGGCTGACCCAGGTGGTGTCCGCCTGGACCACCAGCCGGGTGTCTTGTGATGTCGGGCCGGAATCGGATGATGAGCCGGGTGTTGTATCAGATGCCGGTGCGGTCCCCTCAGCCGGGTGGTCTGCCAGGAGGAATATGTTGCCGCCCGTGTGAAACACCGGGTTCACCTTGGAAAACCGCTGGTTTCCGGCCAAAGTGTCGGCCAGGGTTTCCAGCATGATCTTGATATCGTCTTTGCGGTGGAAATCATACGGGATTTCCCGGTCGCTCATCTGTGCCTGGCACAGGTCATAAGCGGTTTCCACCTCGGACAGAAACAGCGGGTAATAGATGCCGTCCTCATCCAGGTTGGTGAACAGCGTATTGAGCATGGGGTTCACCGGGGTGATCCTCGGGATCCCATCTTTGTCTTTGGCCCGGATGATGTAGGCGGGTTTCCAGGTATCAGGAGTGCCGAACCGGCGGGTATCTCCCTGCCCGTATTTGCCGAACATCCCGGTGTTCAGGAACATGGCGCCGCCGGCCGTGCGGTTAAGCTCCGGGATGTGGCAGGCTTCGCAGGACAGCTTGTCCAGGTGGTCTTTGCGGATGCTGTCATGCCGCATCCGGGTGGCGCCTCTGTACCCTTGGGTGTGGCAGTCCCGGCAGGAGCGCATGGAATTGTTCAGTTCCGGAGACACCTGGTTGTCCATGGCATTGCCCTTGGCGAAATTGTGGCGGATGTCCCCGGTATGGCAGTCGATACAGGTGAGTCCGGCCAGGTGATGGACATCCGGGTTCAGGGGATCTGCCCAGGAGTTGCCCCGTTTTCCCAGCTCGATGGATTCATGGCAGATCAGGCAGTTTTTTGCCTCCGGCTGGAACACCATGTCCGGCAGGTAAAAGGTGCCGTCTTCATTGAACAGCCGCTTGTTGTAAACCACCGTGGGCACCTCACCGTCACTGACCCGGCCGTGCACCTGGCCGATGCCTGCGGCGGCCACCCCGGCCCATTTGAAGTTCAGGTACTTGATCTGGGTGATCCGCTTCTGGATATGGTACCGGCTGCCGTGGCAGAAAAAGCAGTCCGGCTCGATCACCCCGGTTTCGTCCCACCGGCTCTGGTAATAATCCCCGTCCAGGGTCCCGGCCAGTTCCGGATTGTCGGCCAGGCGGCGGTCATAGCGCTGCCCGTCCCGGTCAAACTCCAGCAGGCCCCCGCCGGCATGGCACCCGGCGCACCCGGGTTTCTGGTATCCGCCTTTGGATTCCGGCACCCGGGCGACAAAATCAAACGCGCTCAAATCGATCTGATCCGGATGGGTGTTGTGCTTTTTGGCCAGCTGGAAAAACCCGTAGGTGATGAGATTTCCGGTCAGGCCCGTGGACACCAGCCAGGGGGTGTCCGTACCGGCAAACCGGGTGTCGCTGGCCTTGTCCCAGTCCATCATGAAATGGTAGCCTTTGGAGATGGTGTCCACATCGTGGCAGGCCCCGCAGGTCTGGCGGGTGGAAAAGGGCTGGTCTGCATTCTCCCCGGTCATGGGGTTGATGATCTCGCCGGTATCGGTCCGCAGATAAAACGGCGGACAGGTATCCGTGACCGCGGATGCGGCCGGTGCAAAAACCAGGACGCCCAGCATCAGAATCAGACAGGCGGTCCGGCGCAACGATTTTTTGTTAGAAATGGAAGTCATCGGTATCATACCCGGTAAAATGAACGGTTGGCTTTCTGGGCGTTAAACGGGTGCTTGTAAAAGGTCCGGTAAAACCGGTCGGCTTCTTTTTCCATGTCAAAGCAGAATATATCCGGATGCAGGATATTGGCAATGTGCATCAATCCCAGGATCCACCGGGGGCTGCCAAAGTCCCACAAAGGAAAATGGTCATAAATTCTGTGTTGGATCACTGCATTCACCCGGATGTCGTGGGAGATACAGTATTCATGGAAATCAGACACGGGACAGGACAGAAATCCGGAGATAAAAATGATGTCCGGATTGAACGCCATGAGTTCTTCCCGGGTGATGGTGACACCGGGTTTGCCTTTACGGGTGAGCTGCCGGTTGACGCAAATGCCGCCGGCCGCCTCCACCAGGTGGGTTTCAAACCGTTCCGCGTTCAGGGCGAACAACGGATAGCCCATGGCGTAATAGACCTTTGGGCGGGTCACGTCCCGGGTTCTGGACCGGATGTCCGCCAGGGTTTTTTCGATGAACTGCCTGAGAAGGGTTCCAGCCTTGGTGCAGCCCGTGGGGACGGCCAGCCGGTCAATGATCTCTCCATAGGCATCCGGTAACTGGACCAGGTCATGAAATGCCTTGAGGTACTGGGTGTCCATGAGGTCCTGCCACAGCCGGGACACGGAAGAAGGGTCATCCGCACCGATGCAGACCAGGATGGCATGCAGCATTTCCAGGGCCCGGGTCGTCCGGTACCCGCCGAAAAATCCTTGTTCATCAAATCTTTGGGATGCCAGGGTGCCGGTGATATCCGGCCGGGTGCCGCATTCACAAATGGCATCCGGGCGGACATCTACAATTCGGGCGTCCATGGGCCCGAAGAACTCCCGGGTGATCACGGTCCTTCCGCAGTCAGGACAACGGGTGTCCAGCTGGTCGCTGCCCGGGGCATTGAACAGGTACACATAAGAAAGATGGGTTTCCAGGTCCCGGCACAGCGCCCGGGATTCCCTGATGGTAGGTTCCAGGGCGATGTCCGCCTCCCCAAACGGGACAAACCGCATCACCTGGAAAGGGATGTTCTGGGACAGGGATGCAGTGAATTCAGCAATTTGCCGGACCTCGTTTTCATGTCCCTTGAGGTGGACCACGGCCACTTCCACATGGATGTCCGAGGCGGCCAGGGTTTCAAGGTTCCTGAAAACCGGGGCGCAGGACGGGACCCCGCAGAACCGGTAGGCCGGGTCCGTGGCCCCCTTGAATCCGATGTTCACAAAATCGGTATACGGGATCAGGGCGGCCAGGGCAGTGTCACTCATGTACCCGTTGGTGGAGAAACCCACCAGCAGCCCTTTTTCCCTGGCTTTTTGCGCCAAATCCAGAAAAGAGAAAAAAGACACGGTCGGGTCGTTGATGCAGAACGCGATCCCTTTGCACTGTTCCTTTTGGGCCAGATCGATCACCTTTTCAGGGGGCATCCGGCGCAGGGCGCCCGCCAGGGTATCTGATTCCATGGTCAGGATTTCCGAGATGCAGCCAGGACACGTGAAATTGCACCCTATAGTGGACACCTGCAAAAATTTGTGCCTGGGGTAGAAATGCAGGGCCGGCATGGTTTCGATGGAGATGGGAAACAGGGTGGAATAGCTGTGGGGATAGTGCTCCATAATGCGGTTGTCCCGGCAGGTCATCATCCGGCACCGGCCGGAGCCCCCTTCCGGAATTTGGCAGTGGATGTCGCAGATGCTGCATTTCATGACGGGACGTCCTTGTGTATGTGAATCCAGAACCCGATCTCGGACTGGGTCAGGGTATACCGGCTGGCATCGGAGCTGTCCAGGTGGTCCAGGATCCGCCGGGTGGTTTCCGGGCTGCGGCGCTGCCGGACTTTTTCAGCCCATTGATCGTTTTTTTCAGCCATCTGGCGGAAAATCCGGTTTTTGATCTCCTCGTTTCCAAATCCGGCCCCGATATGGGTTTTGCCCCCGGGCGCAAGCACCCGGAAAATCTCGTTGAATGCCCCGGTGAGGTCCTCCCAGAAAAACATGGATCCCCGGGAGACGATGAGATCGGCAAAATTGTTTTCAAACGGCAAGTTGCAGACATCGGACTGGACAGCCGTGATCCGTTGTTCCAGGCCGGCCGCTCTGATGTTGGCACAGGCGATGGCATGGCTGTGGGGAGATTTGTCCACGGCATGGATCAACAGGTCCGTCACCTTTGCCAGGCTGATGGACAGGGCCGCCGGGCCGGACCCCAGATCGATGCAGGTGCCTGTGGTGATGCCGTGGATGGATGCGATCTGTTCGGCCATGACCGGGTAGATGGGGGTAAACACGGTTTGGGTGATATTGTCCATCATCCGGGCGGCTTCCCGGTCATCCTGGTCATTGGTATAGGGATTGTCAGGCAAGGTGTTGGGCATGGGGATCTCCTGTATATGTTCGGTTAATTTTTGTCATCATTTGTCGTCCCGGTGCACCACGGCCATGCACCCCTGGTTGAACAGGTTTCTGGCAAAACACTCAATGCTGATGTCCACGCCGAAAGCCATGTGCATGAACATGCTCCGGTTTCCCACGGCAATGCTTTTCCCCGGAAAATTTAAGCCCAGGGTGTGGCCGGGAACCGCATCCATATACCCGGAGAACGGAAATTTGATGGCATCGGCATCCTTGTCGAATGACCGGAATCCGGCCGGATAGGCAAAAGGCTGGTGCCGGCCCGTGGACAGGGTCAGGTAGAAGGCATCCCCGGGCTCGTAGCAGAACCAGTCCACCCCGTTTTGAACCATATAACGGGATTCGGGGAAAAACGATTCCCCCACCCCTTCCACCAGTATCAAAGCGATTTTATGGGTGGATAGATGAGCGCGGATGAGGGGCTTGATCTCCCGCAGGTCAGTCACTGGACCAAAGGGGGAAACCACGGGTACCTGAAAATTGTTGGCCGGGATATGGACGGGTTTGCGCAGGGTGGTGCCCATGGTCTTGAACGCCTGCCCCTCCCTGGCCACGGCCAGAAAATCCGGCATCAGCCGGGGGTCCTGGAGAATTTCCAGGTCCGGCTGGGCTGCCTGGAACAGATCGATCCATTCCTGTCTGGGAACGATCCTTTCCAGGGTATCCAGGGAATTCAAAAATTCCATGTCCCTGGGGCTGGGATGATGGATCCCACAGTACCGGGCCGACCAGTTGGAGGACACGGCCAGGCCGTCCAGGCCGGACAGGTCCATGTCCCCGGCCAGGGGGATCATGTTCCCGGTGCCCACGATCACGGGGGTAAATCCGCTTAGTTCCACAAACCGGTCGGCTTCTGCCATGGCAGCGGCAAACAGGCGCTCCCGTTCCGTTTCCGAATGGTTGAAATGCCGGTCAGAAAAAAACTGCTGCACATAACTCAGGCACACCAGGTCCGGGTCATAGTGGGAGATAAGATCCAGGGCCGTATCCGTCACCCACTGGTTGGCCTGTTCATCCACATCCCCGGGATAGGGGTGCCGGGACAGCACCCTGGCCGCCATCTCTGCCACGGGTGCATCGCTTTTCCGGGGCTGCCCGGTTTCCAGATCAAACCGGTTCTGCCATTCCCTTGCATCGATCACTGCCAGGCTCATGATATGGCCTCCCATGATACGGATTGTTTTTCATTCCAGGCCACCCGGGTCCCCAGGATGGGGATAGGGGTGCCGCATTCCGGGCAGGTGTTGTCCGGGGCCAGGAATTCATCCAGCCGGTCCCCGGAACAGCCCAGGCTGAACCGCTTGATCACCGTGTGGCCGCAGTTTGGGCACTGAGTGTTCACCCACCTGGAGCCTACGAAATTGTGAAAATAGATATAGGGCAGCAGTTTACGGGAGGTTTCCAGGGCCTGGTCCATGCGGTCGATGTTGGGATACAGCGATTCCTTCATATCGTGCTCGGGCAGAAGCCGGAACACGTGCCAGGGAATGTCCGGCCGGATGTCATGAATGAATTGGGCGATATCGAACAGCTCATGGTCATTGACATCCTCGATCACGGGAGAGGCGATCTCCACATGGCAGGTTTGGGCAAACATCCGGATATTGCGCAGGATGGGGGTCATGTCCGGAATCCCCACAAACTCCCGGTAAAACGCATTGGAAAACCCCTTGAGCCCGATGTGCACAAACGAGAAGATCTCCATCATCATCCGGGTGGCGGATTCCGTGGTATATCCGTTGGTCAGGCATCCCATGGGAATGTCTTCTTTCCGGGCATAATGACTGACCCGTTCCAGGCTGGGCAGGGACACGGCCGGCTCGTTCACGTTGAACACGATGTTGTGGCATCCCATCTTCTTTGCCATGGCCACCAGCCGGTCGGCAGGAATGGTATACATCACCTCCTGGAGATCGGCCGGATCCCTGCACGCGATGAACCCGTTGGAACAGTACCGGCACCGGAAATTGCACCCGGCCGTGCCGATGATCAGGGACCGGGAGCCGGGATAGGCATGGTAAAACGGCACGGACTCGATCCGGGAAGGATTGTAGGTGCACCACTGGTCCGGAAAGCGCTCCAAGACCCGCCCGTTTTCTTCCATGTACATGCCGCAGAAGCTGCGGCCGTTAGTCAGATCACATGTTCGTTCACAAAATTGGCATTTCATACGACCCTCTTTTCCTGATGGGTTGTCAAAGGTTTGACCGAAGAATACTCCGGCCGGTCGGTTGCGGGATCCAAGCTTGCGGGAACCGCCACCCGGACCCCGCCGGTGGTGACATCCAGGCGGATGTTGTCTCCCAGCACCTGTGTCAGCACGTCACCGGTCAGGGTATCGGCGGTTTTTCCGGCGGCCGCCACCCGGCCCTGGTGAATCAGCACCACATCATCGCAGTAATGGCAGGTGAGATTGGGATCATGCAGGGTGATGATCACGGTCATTTTCCGGTTGGCGGCCAGTTTGCGCATCAGGGCCATGATCCGGTGTTGGTTGGTGAAATCCAGGTGGGCCGTGGGTTCGTCCAGCAGCATGATGGGGGTTTCCTGGAACAGGGCCCGGGCCAGCATCACCAGCTGGCGCTCCCCGCCGGAAATGGCATTGAATGCCTGGGTTGCCAGGTGATCGATCCCTACCTCTGCCATGGCGGAAAGCGCCTGTTCCTGCTCTTTTCTGGACGGGGCGGCCCAGGCCCGGATCCTGGCGGCGCCCGCCATCAGCACCATGTCCCGGCAGGAAAAGGAAAACGGGGAAAAATTACCCTGGGGGACCACACTGATGATCTGTGCGATTCGGTGCCGGGCCATCCGGGTGATCTCCTGCCCCATGATCCGGATCTTTCCTTTCAGCGGCGGCAGCACATGGTTGATGCACCGGAGCAGCGTGGTTTTGCCGGACCCGTTCCGGCCCATGACCGCGCAGATCCGGCCGGGATCAGCGGTCATATGGATCCCGGAGATGACCGGTGTGCTGCCGTATCCGGCGGAAAGGTTTTGAATCTCAAGTGTCATGGGACATTCGTGCCTTTCCCGCGTGAATCACCAGGTATCCCAGAAACGGGGCCCCAAAAATGGAGGTGACAATGCTGATGGGGATTTCCGACAGCATGACGCTTCGTGCCACGCTGTCCATGATCATGAGAAACAATCCGCCCAGAAACGCGCTCATGGGAATCAGCCGGGTGTGTTCCGGTCCCACCAGGTACCGGGCGATGTGCGGGACGATCAGCCCGATCCAGGCCACGGTGCCGGCAGCTGCCACGGCCGCGGCCACCATCAGGGTGCTGACCAGCACATAGAAGATCCGCCAGCGCATCACCGGAATCCCTAAAGACAGGGCATCTTCCTCTCCCTGGGTCATGATGTTCAGCCGCCAGGAAAACAAAATCAGCAGGGTGATGCCGGGCACCAGCACCGGCAGGGTGGCCTGGATCTTGGCCCAGGATGCGGTGTGAAAACTGCCCATGGTCCAGAAGATGATCTGGGCCAGCTGGTCATAAGGGTTGGCCAGGTACATGATAAAAGACAGCCCGGCCTGGAACATGGCGGAAATCACGATGCCGGAAATCACCAGCACGGACGGGGACCGGTCCCGGCTCAAGGATGCCAGAATATAAGCCAGGGTCACGGCCGTGATCCCGAAGACAAAGGCGCTGGCCTGAATTACCAGCGCGGCAGGCACCAGGAACATGATGGCCAGGGCCGCGCCGAACCCGGCCCCGGCCGTGACCCCCAGGATATCGGGGGCGGCCAGGGGATTTCTGAAAAGGGCCTGGAACACGGCCCCGGCCGCTGAAATTCCGGCCCCGGTCAGCATGGCCAGGATCACCCGGGGCACCCGGATGTTCCAGAAAATCATCATGGGATCGGCCAGGCTGCCGGATGCGGCATTGTCCATGCCCAGTCCGGCCAGGAGCAGCCGGATCACTTGTGCCGGATGGATGGGATACCGCCCGATACACAGGCAGGCAAACAGGCCGAAGACAAAAGCGGCGCCCAGGATGACCCACCGGCATTTCACGGCAGCTGCCCCCCTAAATCTTCAAAGGAATATCCCATGAACCGGGAATAGAAATCGTTGGCTGTCTGGGTCAGGTCCAGGTCTTCAAATAGTTGCGGGTACAGGGTTTTGGCTGTCCAGACCACGCCGAGCACGCAGTGGGGGGCCGGATAGTCCCACCATCCGATGTTGGAGGGAAAGGTATAGACCTGCCGGTTCTTGATGGCGCTCACGGTCTGGAACTGGGGAAGGGTGAAAATTTTGTCTTTGCCGTATACATCCAGGTAAGACCCCAGAAAAATCACCTGGGGATCCCATTGGGCGATCTGCTCCGGGGACACATCGGCCCAGAACCCTTCCAGGTCTTGAGCCACGTTCCGGGCCCCGGCCCTTGCCAGGATTTCGGTCTGCAGCATGTTGCCCGTGGCCACGGAATACACGCTGCGCGGGCCGGCAAACAGGACCGGTACCGGGGTGTCCAGGTTGTTTTCCAGGCGGACCGCCACCTTGTCCAGGAGCGTTTTGCAGGCCGTGATATAGGCCTGGCCGGCCTCCGGGCATTCCAGCACATCCGCCATCAGCCTTACCGCCTCAAAGCTTTCCTCAAAGGTTTCGCCTCTGACCGCCACCACGGGGATGCCGGCATTTTCAAACTGGGCCAGCTCGGACCGGTCCATGGAGGCATAGGAGAAAATCACCTGGGGGGACAGGCTCACCAGGCCTTCGATATTGTAGCCGTGCCCCTGGATCAGTCCGGGCAGGGCCGCAAATGCCGGGTCGATGGCGGCCAGGGCCTTTGCCTCCATGCCGTAGATGCTTTTTTCCACCAGCAGGTGCTGCCGGTTCAGGGCGTATACGATTTTTCCCCCGAAATGGTGCAGGGCTGCAATTCGTTCCGGATTTGCCGGAAAGGTCACCTCCCTGCCCAGCTGGTCCGTGATGGTGCGCATGGGAAGGTCGGGTTTTGCCGGACCGCAGCTGCTCATGCCGGCGGCCAGAAAAAGGCCGGCTGCCAGGCACAGGCAGGAGGAAAGTACCTTGAGAAACCGGGAAAAAAAGGGTCCCTGTGTCATCAGACGTCCCAGTAAAGCAAAGCGGACCGGTTGCCGGCGGGCCAGACATAACTGCCGTCCGGCTGTTTTGTCAGGTGTCTGGCCAGCAGTTCCCATAAAAAGACGTCGTGGTCAGCCGTGTCTTCCAGATCCAGCCGGAGTTTGATGTCTTCTATGGCAGCCTCAAAAGAGTCACTGGTCCAGGCCGGCCAGGTGCCGTCCGCTTCCATGATCACATCCGGATAGATATCCATGCCCAGCAGGATGTTGTAGGCGATCTGGAAATTGGGGCTGTCATAGGGCTGGCCCCAGACGTGCATGGCTGCCTTTGCCATGACCGAGTCGGCAAACGGGGCCCGCATCACCAGGATGCAGCCCTTGCGGGCGGTGTCACACATTCGGGTCACAAACAAGGGAAAATCGGAAATGCCGTACATGGAATGGGAAGCCAGGATAAAATCATGGGGCCCCGGGTCGTCTTCGGGCCACGCACCGGTAAACACGTCGATATTGGTGATCTTCATCTCAAGGATCTTTTCTTTGAGCACAGCCTGCATGGCTTTGGAAGGGTCCAGGGCTGTGATTTTTTCGGCATACGGGGCCGCCAGGACCGACCATTTGCCCGTGCCGGCCCCGATGTCCAGAAGAGACGACCCCGGGTGGGTCGTGAGCTTGTCTAAGAGAAACTGCCGGGATGAATCCGGTTTGGCCCACCGCTGGTCCACTTTTTTGTCGTAATCTTTGGCCTTGTCCCGCCAGCTGTCTTCCTTGTCAGGCTGTTTTTTTGAAAACGCCCGGGATTGAATGTCTGACAGCTCTTTCCACAATTTTGTCCAGTCGGTCAGTTTTTCCATGGGTCTCCTGTGATTCGGATCCTTTTTCAGATCCGGGGTTTCTTTGGTTGGTTCATTTTTATACTGCCCTGACAAATGGTCCCCTTTCCGTTTCAATCACTTCCACATCTCCCCTGTAGGTGCGGGTGAGCAGCGTCCGGGTCAAGGTCTGTGTCACCGTGCCGGCCGCCACCAGTTCCCCTTTTTTCATGAGCAGGACCTGGTCCGCCACCGCTGCGGCGGCATTGGGATCATGGGTGGTAAATACCACGGTTCGGCCCTGCTCTGCGATGGTTTTCATCAATACCAGCATCTGCCGGGAGTTGATCAGGTCCAGGTGGGAGCAGGGTTCGTCCAGCAGCAGGATGTCCGGTTCCTGGGCCAGGGACCGGGCCATGTTCACCAGCTGTTTTTCCCCGCTGCTCAGCCGGGTCACGGCATGGCCGGCCATGTGGGTCATGCCTACCGTGGAAAGGGCCGCTGCGGAAGCACTCCGGTCCTTGTCCCCGGGAATGGTGAGCAGGCCCAGGTGGGGGGCCCGGCCCAGGAGCACATATTCGTCCACCCGCAGGTCAAAGGGCGGGGTATCGTTCTGGGACACCATGCCCATGAGCTGCTTGCGCCGGGTTTGGGAATAGTTGTGAGCCGGCCTGCCGAAAAAACGGATCTCCCCGGAGTCCGGTTCAAACAGCCCGAGCAGCAGGTGCAGGAGCGTGGTTTTTCCCACGCCGTTGGCCCCCAGCACGGCCGTGATGGTGGCGGTCGAAAGGGTCAGATCCAGGTGGGAGATCACGGGATCTTTTTCATAGGAAAAACACAGGTCCCGGATGGAAACAGCTGCGGTCATGTCACTTTCTCCCCACCAGCATCGGCCGGGTCAACAGCAGGATCAGAAACAGTCCGGCCCCGATAAAGGAGGTCAGAATGCCCAAAGGGATTTCACCGGACAACAGGGTGCGGGAGGCATTGTCGCACAGCAGCAGAAAAATGCCCCCCAGCACCAGCGAACACGGCAAAGCCTTCTGGGCATCCGATCCCACGAGACGCCGGGCGATGTGGGGGATGATCAGCCCCACCCATCCCACCTGGCCGGCTTTGCACACCACGGCGGACGTGGCAATGACCGCCGTGAGCAGCAGTACAATCCGTTCTTTTGATGCATCGGCCACCAGTGAAAAAATGGTTTCATCCTGCATGGACAAGAGATTCAGGCGCCACCGGAACAGCCAGATGACGATCAGGCAGGGAATGCATACAGCCAGGGTCTGGAGGGTATCGGTCCAGGTGATGCCCCACAGCCCGCCCAAAAGCCAGAAAGTCAGTTCCGGCAGCTCCCGCAGGGGGTCGGCCAGGTATTTGAGCAGCCCGGTGCCGGCGGCAAACAGGGCCGACACGGCAATCCCGGCCAGGATCAGCCGCAGGATCCAGTCCCCAAACCGGATCCGCACGGCCATGATCCAGGAAAACCCCAGCCCCAGCACGGCGAACAGGGCCGCACTGCCCTGGATGGTGGCCATGGACCCGCCCAGGAGCACGATGCCCAGAGAGGCCCCGAAGGCGGCGCCGCCGGAAACGCCCAGAAACCCGGCATCCACGATGGGGTTGCGGAAAATCATCTGAAACACCATGCCCGAAGCCGCCAGCACCATGCCCGTGACAAAGGCGCTCAAAATCCGGGGGATCCGGATCTGCCAGACCACCTGCTGCACCAGGTCCTGGGTCATGAGATCGGACAGGCTTGTGACGTAAGGGGCGGGAAACCGGCCTAGAAACACGGACCCGGCCAGCAGCAGCAGGGCGGCTCCCAGCATGACAATACCGGTTTTCCTGATTTTGAGCCGGTCCGTTTTCATTTGCCCTGTTTCATCCATTGCATTCCAATGTATTCATCTTCCATTCATTTATCTCAGGGTGTCCGGCATCAGGCGGGTGGCAATGGTTTCCGGGTCCAGACCATACATCTGCGTATAAAATGCCGTGACAGTCCGGGACATGTCCAGGTCCGTAAATCTGTCCGGATATGTTTTTTTTGCCATCCACAAGGCCCCCAGAATCCACCGGGGACTGGCGGAATCCCATCCGAAAATGTCCTGGGGAAACAGGTGCAGTTCATGTTGTTTCACTGCAGACAGGGAGGCCCATTTGGGATCCTGATACAAAGAATCCAGCACCTCAATGCCTTTGAGTTGGTACCACACGATGAGAAAAATTTTGTCCGGATCCCAGGCCGCGATCTGCTCGAATCCTGTGATCTGCCAGCCGTCTTGCACGGAAACACTGCCGGTCCAGACCGGATTGCCGCCGCAGATCACGGCCTGCTGGGTCTGGATCCATCCCGGAGCCGGTACGTTCAGGGCCTGGCGGTTGCCCCGGCTGCTGTATTCCAGGACCAGAACCCGGGGCCTGGATGGATCCGGGACCGGTGACACAGCCTGCTGAATCTGTGCCAGGTGGTCCGTGTAAAACTGTACAATGATGTCGGCCCGGCGTTCCTGTCCCAGCACCTTGCCCAGGTTTTGGATATCGGAAAGAAACATGTCCGGGGTTTCCGCCCCCACATGCATCACCGGAATGCCCAGGGCTTTCAGGGTCCGGACCGCCTGTCCTTCCACCGTGGATTTGGTGATCACCAGGTCCGGTGCCAGGGCGGCCACGCTCTCCGGGCCGGGATTGGCCGCTAAAGTCTGTTTCATCGACAGGTCCGGGTCGATCAGTTCCAGGAATTCATCTGTCACCTGGCCCCGGACTTCAAATCCCGCCAGCTGGTCCGTTGCCTGGTCAAACATGTAAAACATGTGCAGCGGGATGAACGGGGCTGCTCCGATCACCACCACCCGGGCCGCAGGTTGGTCAAGGGTCACCAAGATGCCTGCGGCATCGGTCACTTCAATCGGGCCGGCTGAGGCGCAGGCCGGGAGCAGTACCGGCAGAAACAGGCATGCCGTCAGAATCGCTACCAGGCAGACAGCGGGTGTCCACACCGGAAACCGCCGGCGGACAACTCCGGGTGCGGCAGCGGCCAGACGGATGGCAGGGGGATGGATGCCGGGCGGATGAATGGCGTGCGGATGGCGCAATGGCCGGATACGGGCTTGACAGGTCATGATACCTCCTTGGCAGGGACCGGGCGGTTGATTTCTTGCAGCACGGGGATACAGATTTTCCGGTTCACCTCTTTTCCAATGGTCACCACCCGGATATGGATCCCGTAGGTGTCGTACAGCACGGATTCGCACAGGGTGTCATCGGGATTGCCCAGGGCCAGGAGACGCCCGTTTTTAAGGATCCCCACCTGGTGGGCCGTCAAAAAGGCGTGGTCCGGAAAATGGGAGGCCATGAGGATGGTGATGCCGTCCTGGGCCAGGCGGTTGACGATCTCCAGGATCTTGACCTGGTTGCCGATATCCAGGTGAGAAGTGGGTTCGTCCAGGAGCAGCACCTGGGGAGAATGGGTCAGGGCCCTTGCGATGAGTACCTGCTGCCATTCGCCGCCGGACAGCTGGTGGCAGGGCCGCAGGGCCAGGTGGGCGATTCCCATACGTTCCAGTGCGGCCATGGCCAGGTCCCGGTCTTTTTTGGAGGGCGAGGCGGTCATGCGGATCTGGGAGGCCCGTCCCATCACAACGATTTCCGCCACGGTAAAGGGAAACGCGGACACCAGGGACTGGGGAACGAATCCCAGTTTTGACGCGATCTGGCTGGCACTCAACCCGTTCAGATTCTGTCCGTCCACGGCCACCCGGCCGGCGTTCGGGGTGAGCACCTGCATGATGCATTTGAGCAGCGTGGATTTGCCGGAACCGTTAGGTCCCAGCAGGCAGAACACCTGGCCCGGTGCCAGGGAGAGATCGATGCCCGAAAAAACCGGTTCCGATTCCGTGTACCCGAAGGAAAGATCGGTGATATCAACGCTGCCGTGCATGTCTCACCCGGCCTTCTGGGTTTTTCTAAGCAGCAGGGCAAATACCGGGGCTCCGAAAATGGCGGTGAGGATGCCGATGGGGATTTCCGTGGTCAACGCAGTCCGGGCGATGGTATCCACGGCCACCAGGTAGGCGGCCCCGATCACCAGGGAGATGGGCAGCAGGTATTTGTGGTCCGGCCCCACAATGAGCCGTCCGATGTGGGGGATCATGATGCCGATCCACCCGATGATGCCGCTGATACACACGGCCGATGCCGTGGCAATGGTGGCGCACACGATGATGGTCAGTTTCAGGGCTTCAGTGTTGACCCCCAGGGTCCGGGCATCCTCATCCCCCATGGCCAGCAGGTTGATGCGCCACCGGATCGCGAGCAGCACGGAAATGCAGATGATGAAAACTGGGGCCGTGATCAGGATATCCCTGAACGACACATGGTTGAGGGATCCCAGCAGCCAGAATACAATGGCCGGCATCTTGTTCATGGGGTCGGCAATGTATTTCAGAAAAGAGGTCAGCGCGGAAAACAAAGATCCCACCACGATGCCGGACAGCACCAGCATCAGCACCGGGGTCATTTTGTACACCCGGGACAGGGCATAGGCCATGCCCACGGCGGCCAGGCCGAACACAAACGAGGTGAGATGGATCAGCCAGATGTTGTCGAACAGCAGAATGGCCAGGGCGGCCCCGAATCCGGCACCGGCTGCCACCCCCAGGATATGGGGGCTGACCAGGGGATTCTGGAACACCCCCTGGAAGGACGCCCCGGAAACGGCCAGGGCCCCACCCACCATCATGCCGGCCAGAATCCGGGGGAGCCGCACATCCACAATCACGGAATACAGGGTGTCGGATATATCTGGCGCCAGTGGAATCACCGGGGACAGCAGAATTTTCAGGGTCTGGACAAATGTGATGTCCACCCGGCCGCTTCCTAAGGAAAAGATCATCACCAGGACCAGCAGGCCCATGAAGGCTTTGATCCACGCATCCGGAGAAATGCGGCTGGACATGCCCTGGATATGAAACCGTTGATCTTTAATGCCTGGCCCCTTTCATGATCCGGGTCTCATAGGTGCCGTCAAGAACCTGGGTCACCTGGAAATCGGTCAGGTCAAAGTCAAACACCTCCTTGTAGAACTCCTTGACCAGGCAGGGGATGCATACATCTGAAAATTTTTCCGGGTAGGCAATCCCGGCCAGCCACAACGGGAAAACGGCCGCGGACTCCGCTGTGGGCCGGTTGAAAATGAACACGCCGGCCGGCTGGGGATACACCTGCCGGTTTGTCACGGCCCGGATCTGCTGCCACTGTGGATCGGCATACACGTCATCCGGGGTGCCGTAATTGATCACCAGAATATCGGGGTTCCAGGCCAGGACCTGCTCCATGGAGACCTCTCCTAAGCCGGAATGCAGCCCGGTGCGCTGGCCGATGGTGGTCACGCTTTCAGCGGCGTTCAGGCATCCAGCAATCTCGATGCGTTCCTGCATAAAGGTGTCACCCCCCAGAGTCACCAGGTGGCTGGGGTTGTATCCCTGGAACACTTTTTTGCGCTGATGTTCGGGGATATCCAGGGTCCGTTCCAGAACCAGGGCCGTGAACCGCTCCAGATAGGCCACATACCGTTCGGCCCGGTCCGGTGTATTGAACACATATCCGTAAAACCGGACTTCCTTTTTAATGTCTTTCATTCCTTCCCCCATGCTGTCTTCTAGAAACGCCACGGGGATCCGGGTCTTTTCCAGGACAATGCCGCCGTCGATGTCCCCGGCAATGGCGATGTCCGGGTCGGATTTGATCAGTTCCTCGATGTTGATGGAGCCGGAGGTGGAGCGGGGGCCGGGCAGGTCCGAAATTTCAGGAAAAAATGTCTTGACCAGTTCGGACATTTTCAGGGTTTTGGTGACCGCACACAGCTGGTCTTCAACCCCCAGGATAAATGCAATCTGGCCGGTGGGGCCGCCTAAAAGGGCGATTCGCTCCAGCGGGTCCGCCACCTCAAAGGTCCGGCCTTTCATGTCCGTGATGGTGCGGGTGTTTCCCTGCACCGGTGTCTGCTTTTTTTTCTGGCCGGTCGTATAGATACTGAACAGAAAAATCAGACAGACCACACAGACAACCGGCCACAGCAATTTTTTGATGGTCATGGTGTTCCAGTGCTTTCAGACAGACAGGGCGGCAGGGGCCGGAATTATCCGGTATGACACTGCCGCCCTGTCAGGGTTGTTTCAATTAAAAGCTGAACTGCATCCCGGCCAGGAAATTTCTTCCCGGATAGGGACCGCTGCCTTCTTCATAATCTTCGTCAAACAGGTTTTTGACTTCCAGAAACACGGCCGTGGATATTTTTTCAAATAACTTGATATCCTGGTTCAGTTTGGCGTTCACCACCCAGAATTCATCGATATCCCTGGGATTGAAGCTTTTGTCGTATTCGACCTGGTCACTGGTATAAATGGCCTGGCAGGCGGCGGTCAGGCCGAAATCAAAGAAATACCTGGCATCCACAAAAAATTTGTGTTCCGGAATTCTCTCGGCATCCAGTTCCGGTCTGGCTTCATCGGCCTTGTCCGTGGCGGACAGGTAAGTATATCCCAGGCCCAGATCCAGGTTCCATGGGCTCTGGTAATTGAGCTGGGCTTCCATCCCCTTGATTTCTGTTTCACCGATGTTTGTGAGATCGTCATTGACATCATAGTCGATCCGGTCCGTGATATCATTGTAAAACAGGGCGCCGGAAAGACTTAACCCATAATTGAACCGCTTGGTGGCGCCGATCTCATAGGCAATGGTCTGCTGGGGATCCAGATCGGTGTTGCCCCCGGCCAGATCACTGTACAGTTCTTTCATCTGGGGAAACCGGGTCTTTTTGCCCACGGATGCATACATGGTGAAATCTTCGGTAAAATCATAGGAAACACCGGCCTGGGGGTTCCAGGTGCTGGTTTTGTCCCGGTCGATGGACGCTTTACCGTCAAACGCCTTGACCGGGTCATGAACATCATAGCTCACCCCGGCGGTCAGGGTCATTTTATCGGTCACCCGGATATCGTCTTCCAGCCCGAAAGAATAGATGTCCACCTCATATTCCTGTTCCGGGGCCCATCCCACGGGGTCGCCGAATTTAATGACAGGCATGCTGGTGGCATCCAGATATTCCCGCTGAATGTTGTTGGCTTTCATGTAGCTGACGCCCATCTTCACCAGGCTGATATCGCCGAAATCCAGGTAGCCCTGGACTTCACCGCCAATGGAATAGTCGTCATAGGAGCTTGTCTGGAACCATTTCTTGCTGGTGGTGTGGGCCGCATCCCAGCTCACGTCCTCCAGGGTGTCATCGTGTTTCATGTAATACAGCCGGGCTTTCATGGACAAAAGGTTGGTGAAATCATGTTCTCCGGCCAGACTGACATGCCATTGTTCCCAGTTTTTAAAATCCCAGTATCTGGAATTTTCCGTGGGGATGCCTCTTTCATTGTCATGGTAATCCACGGTCATATACAGCTTGGAATCATCATCATATTCATATCCGAATTTGGCGCTCACCGTGGTTTTTTCATAGTCGCTCAGATCCCGGACCCCGCCGTCTTCGTTGTAGTCCGTGCCGATACCGGTGACGGGGTTGTTGGGATCGAAATCGTCCGACAGTTCGAACCCGTCTGATTTCCGTTGGCTGGCCGTGATCCAGTAGTTGAAATTGCCTTTGCCGGCCCCATGGTTGAAAATATAGTTCTGGGTGCTGTTTTCACCAAAGGAGGTTCTCACGCTGGTAAACGGCTTTTCCCCGCCTTTTTTGGTGATAATATTGATGACCCCGCCCATGGTGTTGGGGCCGTAAAGTACGGAAGACGCCCCTTTGATCACCTTGATTCTGGCAATGGCATCCACGGGAATCTGGGACAGGTCCAGGGATCCGTCATATGTCGGGTTGGCCGGTACCCCGTCAATGAGCACCTTGATGTTTTTCTGGTCAAATCCCCGAAGGGTGACATAGGACTGCCCTTTGCCGCCGGTCTGGACATCGAGGCCCGGGATCAGTTCCAGGGCTTCGGATACGGTCTGGCTTCCCTGCATTTCGATGTCATAGCTGGACAAAGTGTCGATGCTGGTGATGGCATTCACTTCATCGCCTTTTTCCATGATGAGCACATCGCCCAGATCATACACCTCTCCTGAACTTGCCGGTTCCTGAGCAAGCGCCGGCAGGATCGAAACAGTGGAAAAGATACATAAAACCGCCATAAAATACCGGATCTTTTTCATTTTTTCTTCCTTCAACTTGAAAAATTTTCATACCACGACCCTGATGTCTTTGCCTGCGGTGCAGACAAAGACACCCCTTCTCAAAAAACCAGGACCTTATGTAATGGGTTTTTATTGTTATTGTCAATGAATAATTGTGATTTCTAATCTAGAATATATAGATATGAATTAATAATTACATTAAGCAACCAATAATTACATAAACAAAAAGGGACGGATGCAGAAATGAAGGGAAGCCAATACGAAAAACCGGGTGGCCGCATGAAGCCACCCGGTTCCAGAACCGGGATTAACTGAATTTTCTATTCTGTTTGGGGATGCCGACAGCCCGCAGCATAATGCCTGAAGAAAAAAATTGATGGTCGGATAAAGATGGCGGGAGATGAAACAGTCATCCTTGAACACAGCCTGTTCCGTTCTTCTGGGATGACCGGTGATTAACCGCCGTCGATATCCGGCAGCAGGGTCAGGGTGTCTCCGGGTTCAAGGCGGGTGGACATGTCCTCCCGCCGGCCGTTACGCAGGACGGTGATATGAACGGTGCCGGGGATGCCTAAGCGGGTGACCGCATCGCTGATCGTTGCAGACGGCGCCACAAGGCAGGCTGAACAGGTCTGTCCATCCGGTGCATACCGGTTCAGCCCGCCATACAGCCTGAGTTCAATCTCCATGGGGGGATATCCCTCAGCCCGTCACGCCAGGTCCAGGCGTTCAAGGGTTTTTGTTTCCGGGATGCCGTCCCGGTTCCAGCCCCGGACCTCATAATAGTCATCCAGCATCTCATCCAGATGGCAGACCAGGCCTTTGGCCGGACCGTCCGGCATGGGAATTTTTGTCAACCGGTCAGGCAAAGAATCATCCTTTCTGGAAAACCCGGCATGGGTCAGAAAAATTCGTTCCGCATTGATGATCCGTTCTCCTGCCTGCATGAGTTCTTCCAGGGTATAGTCACTGCCCGTGGCGGCGTTCAGGTATTCCAGAATGCCCGTGGGGGCCACGCCCAGGTCTTTTGCCGCCAGGTTCCGGACGGCAAAGAAAATGCACAGTCCCGCGGCATCGATAATGGCGGACAGATTCTGGAACGCTGCGGTGACTTTGGCCTTGCCTTCCCAGATATGGGGATCCATGGGCTGGGGCACGCTGAACAGTTCAAAATAGGCGGGATCGCCGCGCATGTGGGATCCGCCGATGGGGGAAGTGGCATAGGCCAGACCCATGGCCTGGGCCCCCCTGGGTTCATATCCGGGAAATTCCTGTTTTTTGGAAACGGGTGCCAGTTCCGGATGGCCGTATTTGTCAGCCAGGCGGAAGCTGCCAAGGGCCAGTTCATCCCCGAATCCTTCCCGCATGGCGGTCATCCGGGTCAGTTCCACCAGGGCTTCGGCATCTCCCCATTGAAGGGACCGGCCCACCCGGTCTTCACTGAGATACCCGCGGTCCACCAGTTCCATGGCACAGGCGATGGTGGCCCCCATGGTGATGGTGTCCATGCCCATTTCATTGCAGATATAGTTGGCTTTGGTGATGGCGCCCAGATTGTCGATCATGCAGTTGGAACCCATGGCGTACAGGGTTTCATATTCCGGGCCCTCGCCTTCCCCCTCGAATCCGTCGTCTGTCACCCGGGTCAGGCGGCCGCACCCGATGGGGCATCCATAGCAGGCTGAATTTTTTTTCAGATACCGCCGGGTCAGTTCCTGGCCGTCAATTTTTTCCCATCCGTCAAACGTGCCCTGCTGCCAGTTTTTGGTGGGCAGCACCCCAAAGTTCTGGGTGGCCATGACCACCCCGGCGGTTCCATTGACGGTCAGCCCCAGCGGGGCTTTTTCAACCCCTTCCCGGAACGTGTCCAGCACCTGTTTGTTGACCTGTTTGAACCGGTCCGGGTCTGCCAGCGGAATCCGGCCTTTTCCTTTGATCACCACGGCCTTGAGATATTTGCTGCCCATGACCGCCCCGACGCCGGACCGGCCGGCGGCCCGGTTCTTGTCGTTCATGATGGAAGCAAACAGGACCTGTTTTTCCCCGGCCGGGCCGATACACGCCACCCGGGCCTGGGCATGGGTCTCAGCCAGGAGCTGGTCCGTGGTCTGGTGGGTGTCTTTTCCCCATAAATGGTCGGCGGATCTCAGTTCCGGCTTGCCGTGATCGATCCACAGATAGACGGGTTTATCGGATTTTCCCGTGATGATGATCGCATCAACCCCGGTCCGCTTGAACTCCGTGGGAAACATGCCCCCGGAGTTGGAACAGGTGACCGCCCCGGTCAAAGGTGATTTTGTCATCACCATGTACCGGGCTCCGGTGGGGGCACCGGTTCCGGTCAAAGGACCCGTGGCCATGATCATCGGATTGCCGGCAGACAGCGGATCCGCCTGGGGATCTCCTTCTTTGTTCAAAAAATAAGCCCCCAGGCCCCGGCCGCCGATATAATCTTTGAGAATTTTCGGGTCCAGGGGTTCGGTGCTGCATTGTTGCGTTGTCAAATCCACTCTCAGTATTTTTCCCATCCAGCCATGCATGGCATCCGCCTCCGATTTTGGTATAAAGAATCATTTCTTGATTAAAAATATAATCAAATTTATGATTAAGTAATTGGATTCCCCGGGGATGTCAAGAACAAATTTTATGGGAAAGCAGCGTATGTTCTTCGGCCGTTACATGTTCAGCATTTTTTTGCCCATGGCCAGACGTTCCAGGGTCTTGTCATCCTCCAGGTCCGCCACCACCTGTTCCAGCATGTCCGGAATGGCGATCCCCTGGGGGCATTTGTCCAGGCATTCCCCGCACTGGATGCACTGGGAGGCATACCCCATCTGGCCGCCGCTGAAGATATCCCCGCACCGGACGGCATACATGAACCGGGCTTCGGGTTCGTTTTTGAACAAATGCAGCTTGTTCAGAATCTCGAATGCCCCGGAAATGTTCACCCCTTCCGGACAGGGTTTGCAGTATTCACATCCCGTACAGTTCACGGCCATCAGGCGCCGGTAGGTCTCAGCCGCCTGTGTCACCAGGTTCTTTTCCTCAAGTGTCAGGGAGTTGGGAAAGGCGGAAGACGCAATATTCAGATTTTCTGCCACATGGGCTTCTTCATTCATGCCCGACAGCACCATCGTGACCTCGGGATGATCCCAGACCCACCTTAAGGCCCATTCCACGGGGGTGCGGGACTCCATTGCATTCTCCCAGATCCGGGCCACTTCCGGCGGGGGCTGGGGAATCCCTAAGTTGCCGCCCCGCAGCGGCTCCATCACGATCACGCCCAGGTGTTTCTGGGCGGCATACATCAGCCCTTCCGTGCCGGCCTGATGATATTCATCCAGATAATTGTACTGGATCTGGCAGAAATCCCAGTCATAATCATCCACAATGGTCTTGAAATCATCAATCCTTCCGTGGAAGGAAAACCCGGCATACCGGATCCGGCCGCTTTGTCTGGCCTGATCGATGAAATCCAGCACATCCATGCCTTTGAGTCGTTCCCACATGGGACCGGCCAGGTTGTGGACCAAATAAAAATCAATGGGATCGATCCCCAGGTTCAGGCACTGCTGATCCAGGAATTCATCCATGTGGCCCCGGCTTTTCACCATCCAGGACGGCAGCTTGGTGGCGGCGAACGCCTTGTCCCGGTATCCGTCCTGCAAAACCTCTCCCACCAGCCGTTCACTGTCCCCGCCGTGATACGGCCAGGCCGTATCCAGGTAATTGACCCCGTTGTCAATGGCATGCCGGATCTGGGCAATAGCCCGGGGCCGGTCGATTTTGCCGTTATCCTTAACGGGCAGGCGCATGCACCCGAATCCCAGGATGGACAATGGTTCTTTGACTTTCGGCATTTTTCTGTAAAGCATGGGTTTATCTTTCTCCTTTTTGATCAATGGTGTTTGACAGTTCAAAGGCGATATTGTTGCTGACAAGGCGCATAATACTTTCTTCGGAATATCCGAAACTCAGCAGGTTGATACTGCCGAACCAGACAATTTTGCTGTCAATGATGGCAAATTTCTGGTGGATCCCGGATTTTAACAGAACAGTGACCCCCGCATTCTGTAACAATGAAAAGATCTCATTCAGACCGGCTCTTTTATCTTCATGGAACTCTTCTGCGGGCCGTGTCAGTATGGACACTTTGACATGGTTGTCAATTTGTTCTTTAAAATAATCCATCACCTGCAAAACGCGGCTTTTGGTCATAAACGGGCTGACGATCAAAATCTGTTTCTGTGCGGTTTTGATATCATTTACATAAACCGGAAAGAAGTTTTGTTTGTTGAAGATAATTTCAGTGGGTGAATCAGTCATATTATCCGCTTTTGCCATATAACCGATGGATGCATAGCCTTTCAACCTTTTCCCATACATGGTTTCAAGCATTTTGACATGAATGTCCACATAATCATATATCTGAACATCTTTTTTGCCGTCATGCAGCCGGTGGAGCCGGCCCGCATATTGTTGCAGGGTACCTTTCCAGGAAATGGGCATGGCCAGAAAAAGCGTATCCAGCCTGGCCTCGTCAAACCCTTCTCCGATATAGCTGCCTGTTGCCACAAGGACAAAATGGCGGTTGCCAGGCAGTTTTTTGATTGTTTCCAGAACAGCCGCAGTTTTTTTGGTTCCCATGCCGCCGGTGAGAAGAATGACATCCGGGATATGGCGGGTCAGGTTTTTTGTCAATAGTTTTGCATGGGCGATTCGTCCGGTAATGACCAGACTGTTCCGTTTATTTTTATGGCATTCGACAACATCACTGATGATTGCCTGGTTTCGGATGTCATCTTCAATGATCTGTGAATAGATATCCTGAATTGTCAAGGGGCTGCCATCTTCATCCAGAGACGCTTTGAAACTGGTAAATCGCGGGATAAGATAATGTGCGAACGGTCTTGTTTCCGCCTGTTTTTTTGCATCCACGTGGTAGCGTATCGGACCGCAATGGAAAAAAATGATGGGATGATGTCCATCGCGCCTGTATGGTGTTGCTGTCAAACCATACACATATCTGGCCGGTGTTTTTTTCAATATCTGTTCAAAGCTCACGGCAGACACATGGTGGCATTCATCAACGATAACCATGCCGTAATTTTTGATGCAGTCTTTGACCTCTCCGCTGTTGTTGATGGATTGCATGATGGCGATGTCCACAATTGATGAAAGATGGTTTTTGCCACCTCCCAGCTGGCCGATCAAGCTGACCTGTTTTTTTCTTCCGCGCTTTTTTTCCGGTTCAGGAAGTGTTTCATGAATCAGCAGGAACTGGGACAGCCGTTCTTTCCACTGAAGCATCAACTGCTGACGGTGAACCAGAATGAGGGTGTTTACCTTTTTTCGGGCAATCAGATTGGCACCGACAACGGTTTTGCCAAATGCGGTTGTGGCACAGAGCACCCCTGTATCATGGGGTATCAGGTGACTGAGGGCATCCTGCTGTTCCGGTCGTAACATACCGTTGAATTCCACATTGATCGGTTTTCCGGAATGGTATTTTTCAATCAATTCCGGTGTAACGTTGTGATCGTTCAGCAAGTCAATGATATCCGACTCACATCCCCGGGGGAGTGCAAGATACCCATCAATATCTTCCGAGCAGGAGATGACCGAAGGAATGTTGAATGTCGGCATCCGCATGGCTTGTTTTTTAAAAAATTCAGGGTTTTTAAAGGCTGCCAATCGTTTGAGACGATTCAATGCTTTCTGACTGAATCCTTTTTTTTTGATAAAAAGCATCTCCGCTTTGATCAATTCAACCGATTTTGGAAAATCTGCTTTATCTATAAGGGGCGGTTTTTTTATCCATGGCTTGCCGTCCGGTGTATCATCATCTGATGTTTCAGTTTTGAGCAGTCCCAGTTCATGGCCCTTCCCGATTTTTCCTGTCAGATCCTGCAGATTCTGTTCAGACAATCGTTGAAGACCTGATAGAAACATCCACTGATCTTGAAGAGGCTGAAATCTGTCATCGACAAAAACGGTATTTTCCTGGTTACGTGCCGATTTTTGAAGCGGCAGGGCAATGAGGTTCCCTAACCCGCCTTCCGGCATGGTATCCTGATTGGGGAACAGTCTGTCATAGGATGCAAACGGCAGTTCATGCCGGTTTTCCATTGCTTTTGTCAGCAGCGACATCCCGAATTTCCTTGCGGCGGAAGCAGAAATCGCATCTTCAAAGAAAAACCAGACATGGCCGCCATTTCCTGATCTGGATCGTTCCACTGCGACCGGAATCCGGAACGTCTGGCAGACATTCTTTACTGCGGTAATATCTTTTTGCCATCCTTGCTTGTCAAAATCCATGGCAAGAAAATAACAGGTTTCATCCGGATTCATCGGGTAAATACCTACGATTTTCTTTCCCGTAAGGTGTGCTTCGATGACCGCCTCATTCAATTGTGAGTATGATTTGTTCTGGCACTTGAAACATTTGACTTTTGATTTGAAACATACTCCTGGTTTCCATTCATTGGCACAGACAGGGCTGTATCCAGATACCCCTTTTTTATTTTCCCACCGTTTGGCATAGACATCATTACGGCCCCTGAACAATGACATGAATAATTGAATTTTTTTTGAAGCAGCTGAATGGTTATTAATGATCTCCATGGATTTTGAGGTGTTTTCCGCGACATTGCTTTCAATTTGTGTTTCTGCAGACAAGGTATTCGCAGGGACGTATGATGAAAAGCTGTTGTCGGAAGAATTATTTGAAACACCACGTTGTTTTGACGTAGCTTCAAGCACGCTAATTTTTTCCTTCAGCTGTCTGTTTTCTTCCAGCAGTTCCTCATATTTTTTATTCAGCTCGTTATATGCCCGATCATTTGTCATTTTTCATAAAATGTGCAACCAACACGGTTGATGTGGGAAATTACGTTTTTGTCTTTGATATGGTTGAAAATGGACAGATCAAAGGTGTAGGGCAAAAGCAGGTTGTCAAGATCTTCCATGATGCTGTAGAGGATATCCAGCGTCAGATCGTCTTTACCGCAGAGGGTCAAATCGATATCAGATCCGGTTTTGTAGTTTCCCATGGCGCGTGATCCATACAGCACCGCTTTTCTGACCTGCGGATATCGGGAAAACACCGCGCGTATCTGATCCGAATCTGCCTGTTTGAGTCCGAACCGGGGCATCAGTTATCCTTGTCTTTCAGTGTCTGAAAAGTCTTTTCAAGCCGGATGAATTCAGGAGAATAGGTGTTGAAAACCGCATCTGCAATGGCATCCGCCACTTCCTGATTGTAGGTGTGTGTGGTCAGGGTGCGACTTTTGATCATGTCCATCCATGCCTGGCCGTTTTCAATCAGGCCGCGCCTGAAAGCCAGGCGGAAGGCATCCCGGCTGCCGTGAATGCCGGTTTCACCCTGGTCTTCAAAATAATCTTTGATGGTGTTCCAGGCAAGTTCATAGGTATATTCAAACGCCTGGATCAAGCCCTGTTTTTCCAGTTCATTTAACTCTTTTTTTTCGATGAATCTGGCGAGTTGCCCAAGGGCTTTTGAATAATTGCTGTATCGCTGTATCCAACGGATGTCTTTTTCTGCCATGTCGGCCTCCGGCAATGATTTGTTCCTGCGATTGAACAATTTACTGGTAACACAGGTAAGAGGGGAAAACAAGAACGGACATGGACTGGGTATTGGGTTTCGGGGGTTTAGTAAAACAAAGCCAGGGGCGGCCTGATGCCAACCGGCCCGGGTCTTTTCGGAAAATCCGAACAGTATTTCGGTATTTTATTTGACACCCGGTGTTTTGTTGCGCATTTTAATAACATATGTATGAATGATGACGGAGCGAAGATCAATGATGCAGAGCCGATGGATATACGGCAGTAAACGGAAACACAGGAAATGGCTGTACGGGGTGACCGCAGGGATCTGCCTGTGGCTGGCGCTGGGACTGACCCATGCCCGGGCCGATGAGATCCGGGTGCTGTTTTTAGGCGATTCCCTGACCGCGGGCCTTGGCGTTGAAAAAGACCAGGCCTATCCCGCTCTGGTGGGAGAACGCCTCAAACAGCAGGGCCACACGGATGTGAAGATTATTAACGGCGGCATCAGCGGGGCCACCACGGCCGGGGCCGCATCCCGGCTCAAATGGCACCTGGCAGCCACGCCCCATGTGCTGGTGCTGGCCTTAGGGGCCAATGACGGCCTGCGGGGCCTGTCTTTGGAAAATATGGCAGCCAACCTGGATGACACCATTGTCCTGGCCCTGGAAAATCAGATGTGCGTGATCCTGGCGGGCATGGAGATCCCGCCCAATTACGGGCCGGACTATACCCGGCAGTTCCGGGAGACCTTTAAGGACCTGGCTGAAAAACATCAGATCCGGCTGATTCCTTTTCTGCTGGACCAGGTGGGCGGGGAGGCAACCATGAACCAGGCGGACGGGGTTCATCCCAATGCCGCCGGCCATCAGCAGATCGCCCGCACGGTTCTGCCGTATATCCTGGAGTGTCTGTGATGCTGGAACTGTCAGGCGTGGACAAATCTTTTCACCTGCCGGATACGGGCCGGGTGATGGTACTCAACCAGGTGGGTTTTTTCCTGGAAGCCGGCACCACACTGGCCATCACCGGTCATTCCGGCAGCGGCAAGACCACGCTTCTGTCTTTGATCGCCGGCCTGGACATCCCGGATGCCGGTACGATTCGGGTGAACGGCATCGATATCTGCACCCTGGACGAAGCGGCCCTGACCCGGTACCGGGCTGCCAGCATCAGCATGATTTTTCAGTCTTTTCACCTCATGCCCCATCTGACGGCCGCTGAAAACATTGCCCTGCCCCTGGAGATTCTTCGGCAGGACCGGATCCAGGAACGCACCCAATCCCTGCTGGAACAGGTGGGGCTCACCCACCGGGCCGGTCATCTGCCGGGCCAGCTGTCCGGCGGAGAATGCCAGCGGGTGGCCATTGCCAGGGCATTGATCGTGGAACCGGCCCTGATCCTGGCGGATGAACCCACGGGTAACCTGGACACGGACACGGGCAAAAAAGTGGCGGATCTGCTGTTCAACCTGGTGGAAACCCGGCGCAAAACCCTGGTGGTGGTGACCCACAATCAGGATCTGGCAGCCCGGTGCCGGGAAACAAAAATTCTGTCCCGGGGAAATCTTGCCTGATGTTGTGGATTCGTCTGGCTTTTCGGGAACTGCTCCGCAACAAAGGATTTTCTTTGTTTTTCACGGCCAACCTGGCCGTGGGACTGTGCGGGTTTGTGGCCGTCCAGAGTTTCAGCCGGTCTTTGAATCAGCATCTGGATGACAATTTACGCAATATTCTGACGGCCGATCTGGTGGTCACGGCCAATGCCCCGTTCACCCCGGCGGAAAAAGAGGTGATGCACAAGGTGCTGGGACCGGATGTGCAGGTGTCGGAAGTGATCCGGTTTTTCACCATGGTGCAGACTCGGAACACCACCCGGCTGGTGCAGGTGATGGCCGTGGATGAGACATATCCGCTTTACGGCGGGTTTGCCTTGGACCCCGGCATTCATCGGAGTGCCATTCATCAGTCCCCCAGCGTGTTCATGTCCCGGGACACGGCGGTGACCCTGGGCATCCGGGATCATGCCGATCCCAGGGACGGTCTTCAGGATGACTCCGGCCGGAAAGCCGTCCCGCCGGGCGATTCCACTCCGGACGCGTCCCAAACCCTGACCCTGGGAAACACGCTGTTTACCGTGGCCGGTTTTTTTGTCGATGATCCGGACAAGGCCCTGACCACCCTGGAGCTGGCGCCTAAAATCTATGTGGGTGCGGATCAGCTGGCAAATGCCGGGCTCCTGGGGTTCGGAGCCCGGGTGCGGTATCATATGTATTGCCGGATGCCGCCGGGAACGGATGTGCCGGCCCTGACGCAGGCCCTGCGTTCAGGTTTTGCCGGCCTGTCCCCGGATCAGTCCCGGATCCGGGTCCGGGACAGCCGGGATGTCAGCCAGAGCCTGTCCCGGGTCACGGGATATTTTGCCGGGTACATGGCCCTGGTTTCCCTGGTGGCCCTGTTTCTGGCCGGGATGGCTGCCGCTTTTCTGTTCCGGGGATTTCTGGGGGGAAAACACAAAGAGATCGCCGTGCTCATGAGCCTGGGGGCCCGGCGGTCCGGGGTGTGTGCATTTCTGTTTGCCCAGTTGATTTTTCTGGGTTTGCTGGCTGCGGTCATGGCCCTTGCCGGGGCATGGCTGCTGCTGCCGGCATTCCCGTGGATGCTCAAAGGCCTGGTGCCTGAAGGGATTGTCCTGAACATGGATCTGGTGACCGCAGGCATGGCCCTGGGGCTGGGCGGCCTGGGCAGCCTGGTGTTCTGTTTGCCCGTGCTGGTGAATCTGCTGTCCATCAAACCCCTGCTGCTGTTGCAGGGAAGTGCGGCAGACAAAGGTGTGAACCCGTGGTGGCGGGCTGCGGCATTCCTGCCGGGGGGGTCTGGTTTATTGCCGGGGCCATGCTGGTGGGGGGATCGCCGGCCAACGGACTGGTGTTCACGGCCGGATTTGCCCTGGCACTTTTGATTTTTTCTTTGGCCGGATGGCTGGGGGCCGGATGGTGCCGGCGGTTGGCCAATACCCGCCACCTGGTGCGCAAACTGGCGTTTCTGAACCTGTACCGCCACCGGGGGGCATCTCTGGCCTGCTTTGTCACCATTGCCATGGGCGTATTTCTCATCAGCCTGATTCCCCAGGTGCAAAAAGGACTTCAGACCGAGATCCAGCGGCCGGAAGGGTTGAAGATCCCGGTGTTCTTTCTCATGGATATCCAGGATGACCAGACCGGGGATCTGGAAACCTTCATGCAGGATCACCCGGGGAACCTGGAAAATCTGTCCCCCATGGTCCGGGGCCGGATACTGTCTGTGAATGACGATCCGTTTCATACCCGGGAAGACACCCGGGAATCCAGTGGCCGGTCCCGACGGACGGAACATAATTTTTCGTATCGGGCCGATCTGGACCCGTCTGAAACCATTGTGCAGGGACCGCCGCTGTCATCAGACCCCTGGAAGTTCGGATCACAAACTTTGTTTGAAATTTCCGTGGCCCGCTCCTTTGCCGATGATCATGATCTGGTGATCGGCGATACCATGCGGTTCGACATCCAGGGCATGGTGCTGGAAGGCCGGATTCACAATATCCGCAAGGTCCGGTGGAACAGTTTTCAGCCCAATTTCTTTTTATTGTTCCAGAACGGGGTTCTGAACAATGCGCCCAAAACCTGGCTGGGAGCCGTGGCCCAGGTGCCGCCGGATCAGCGGCCTGGTTTGAAAAACAAAATTGTACAGGCCTTTCCCAATATTTCCATCATTGATGTCACCCAGATGATCACCACATTGACCTTTATTGCGGACCGGCTGTCCATTTCCGTGCGGTTCATGGCCTGGCTGGCCATTGCCGCCGGCCTGGTATCCATTTTTTCCATTGCCCGGCACCAGGCCCGGCGCCAGGCCGCCCAGACCAACCTGCTCAAGGTGCTGGGGACCGGATTCGGCGACATCCGGCGCATCAGTCTTCTGGAATTCGGCAGCCTGGGCTTTGCTGCGGCCCTGGTGGCCGTGATACTCAGTGCCGGGTTTTCCCGGGCCATTGCCTGGTATTTTTTTGACAGCCTCTGGGCCCTGGACATGGGGTATCTGCTGGGCATTCTGATACTGACCACGTTGATCTGCATGGCCACGGCTGTGGCAGCCGCCGGAAAAATTTTGAAAACACGGCCTTTGATGCTGCTGAAAAAAAGTGGTTGAAGCGCATTTTTTGTGTGCAGTTCATGTCAGGGTGTGATAATTTTTTTTTCTCCGGAACATGTGATGAGCAAAGGAGGAATGCGGATGCGGCGAAAGGAAAAACAGATCACAGATAAAAAACAGATGGAACAGATCCTGGCACAGGCGCAGGTCTGCCGCCTGGCCATGGTGGATCAGGGGCAGCCTTATGTGGTGCCGTTGAATTTCGGGTACGGGAACGGGTCTCTGTATTTTCACAGTGCCCCGGAGGGACGGAAAATCGATGTGCTCAAGGCAGATCCCCAGGTCTGTTTTGAAGTGGACGAAATGGTAAAGATGAACAAGGCGGCTGCCGCCTGTGACTGGGGCGTGTCGTTTAAAAGCGTTATCGGCACGGGGACTGCCCGGATTCTGGACACCCCGGCGGAAAAGAAAGCCGGCTTAGATATCATCATGGCCCATTATTCGGGCCGGTCCTTTGACTATCCGGAAGAGAAGCTGGCAAAAACTGCCGTGGTCCAGGTGACTATCCATGAGATGACCGGCAAGCAGGGGTGATACATTTCTGAAAGTGCCAGCGCATCAATGGTTTAAAAATTGATCTGCCACTTGATGCCATAGTAGGTGGTTTTTGTATCAGTGGCTTCCACACCGTCGAACCGGCCGATTTCCGGTACAAAAAAGACGCCGGGTGCCAGGGTGACCGTGGCATTGCCGTAATAGGTCCGGGCATCGTCATCACCGGCAGCGGTGTCGATTTCGCTGGTCACAAAGCCATACCCCGCTTCAAACGTGAACATGTCGTTGAGTTTCCAGCCCGCGGCCAGCCCGTATCCCATGCTGTCGTTGTCCAGTACCCGGTTGCCTGAGATCATGGCGAATCCGTCATCCCATCGGTTGTCTCCGCTGACGGACACGGGAATGAGGTTGCCGGCGTTCCGGCCGGTGAATACGGTGCCGTTCAGAAACGCGACGCCCAGCTTGACCCGGGCGCTGGCGGCAAGTACATGGGAATCGATGTCGTAGGTGACGGCGCCATTGATGATTTCATAAGCACTGTATCCCCCGCCCACGGCCAGGGTCACGGAATCAAAGGCAAAGGTATAGCTAACCTCGACTGCCGGCCGGTCTTCTTCTGTGGCGTAACCCGTGCCGAGATCATCGGTGTCCGGCTGTATGAACGCAATATGAAATCCCCCCAGGGTCAGCTGCAGCATGGGTTCCCGGCCGGAATAGATCATTCCCTGGGCTTTCAGGTTGTTGTCCGATCCGAACACCTGATTGGAATACGCCCAGTTCAAAGGGGAATAGGTTTGTCCCACCAGCAGCTTGCCGGCACCGAAATTCCATTCTCCGTAAAGTTTGCGCAGATTGGCATTGCCCCTGGACGCCCCGTACTCAAACGTGCCGGAAAGGGTGTCACTGACCCTGACTTTGGCGCCGATCCGGGCGTTGCTGTGCAAAGACTGTTGATAGTTGTCCGTCTCACTGCCCGAAGTCTTTGTTTCCACCTGGAATGTGGCCACCCGGGCGGAACCGTAGAAATGCCAGTCCGCTGCCGGGGCGGACACGGTCAACAGGGTCATCAAACCGAAGGTCAGGCAGACACTCATCAGGAAAGTTTTCATACGCACTCCATTGAGGGTAACAGGTTATAATCATTCGAAGTCAATGTACATGCCTTCTCACAGGTGTGTCAAGACAAGGCGTTGCCCGCACGGCACGGATGTGTCCCCCTTGAAACCGGCTTTTGCCTGGTTATGATGTTCTTATGGAGGCTGTGGAATGAAAGGGGGGGAGTTATGCCGTTTGTTTCCATACCCGGGATGCCGGGCAGGCTGTATGTGCCGGAAGAGCGGGCAGAATATTTGAAAAAATTTCCCTGCAAAGACTGTTTTTCCTGTGAATTCTGTTCTGATGACCGGTGCCGGGTGTGTCGAAGATGCCGGGGAGAAAAAGAGATCTGTTCTGAAGCGGATCAGGAGTTATGACGCTCAGCCGTCTGAAGTCGTTCCGGTCATGTCTCGTCCGGGGCCTGTTCCGGTGTCAGGCCGATGTTGTATTTTTTCATTTTTTTGTACAGCAGGGTCCGGTGAATGCCCAGGAGTTTCGCGGCCCGGGCCTTGTTGTATCCGGTTTGCGCCAGGGCCTTATGGATGGCCGCGATCTGGGCTGCATCCCGGGCGGTTTTCAGGGAAGGTTCCGATGGCCTGCCGGACACATTTCGGCCCGATGCCGAAATAAAAGGCAGGTCTGCCGTGCAGATGGTGCCGCTGCCTGACGCATACATGGCTCGTTCCAGTACATTGGACAGCTCTCTGGCATTGCCGGGCCAGGAATAGCGTACCAGGGCCCGAGAAGCTGTTTTTTCTATTTTCACGGCGGGCCGGCCCGCTTCCTTTACGATTTTTTTCAGCATATGCTTTGCCAGGGGCAGAATATCTTCCGGCCGTTCCCGCAGGGGCGGAATATGGATGGGGATGACGTTGAGCCGGTAGAACAGGTCCCGCCGGAACCGGTTTGTTGCCATCATTTTAGCCAGGTCCCGGTTGGTGGCGCTGATCACCCGGAAATCGGAGCGGATGACCCGGGTGCCGCCGATACGCTCAAACGCTTTGTCTTCAAGCACCCGGAGCAGTTTGGGCTGCATCTCCAGGGGCAGGTCTCCGATTTCGTCCAGAAAGATGGTGCCTTTGCCGGCCAGCTCAAACCGGCCGGGCTTTCCTTTTGTCCCGGCACCGGTGAACGCGCCTTTGTCATATCCGAACAGTTCCGATTCCAGCAGGTCCCTGGGGATGGCCGCGCAATTGATTTTCACGAACGGATGCAGTTTCCTGGGGCCGGCATTGTGGATGGCCTGGGCAAACAGCTCCTTGCCTGTGCCGCTTTCTCCGGTGATCAGCACACTGGAATGGGTGGCTGCCGCTTTTGCCGCCTCCTGCTTCAGGCCGGTGATGGCATCACTGTCACCGATAATGCAGTCAAAGGTGTACCGGGTGGCCCGGAGATCAAACAGCTCCTTTTCAAACAGCTGGACCTTGGATTCCAGCAGAGAAAGTTGTTCCGCCAGGTCCCGCACCTCTGCCACATCCCTGAACATGACCTGGCCGTAAACTGCGATGACCTTTCCGTCCTTTTTGATGGGGATGCGCTGGACCACCATATCCTGGCCGTTGATGCGGTGGGAGTGGTTGATTTCCGCCTTTCCCGTGCGGGCCACGATGTGCATGCGGGTGTTTTCCACCACCTCGGTGCAGTGCCGGCCGATCTGGGCTTTGGGGTCCAGGTTCAGGAACCGGCCGTAGGGTTCGTTGAAATGGGTGATATATCCGCGGGCATCGATGACCAGCACGCCGGCATTGATATTGTCAAATATCCGTTCGTACAGTGCCAGTTTTTCTCTGAGGGCTTCTATTGTATTCATTTTGATACACCTGGGGATGTTATAATACCAGGTGTATCAAATGTCGAGAAAAAGTTGATTCGTCCGGTAAATGCCCGTCCAAATCGTATCATTTAGACTACATGTAGACCCATTGATACGATACTGCCCGCATGACACCGTTGAATTCCGGCTTCAGGTAATGGGGCGGGATGGTGCGCCTCCGGGCCTTTTGCGCCTGGCTGCCCCGCCTCGATTCCGGCTGGCCTGAATTTTGCTGATGTAAATGATCGACATATAATTGTTGAACCCGGTTTATTTCAGACATCAGAAAGGAAGAAAACCATGAAGCACAATGCCGACACCATCGTATCTTTGTTCATCTCCTGTTTCATGTCCGAACTGCTGCAAGACAGCGACGCTTTGGCCGGGATGACTCCCGGACAACAGGCTCTTCTTCAGACCGTCTGCCGCACTGCGGTCCGGGATGCACTGGAATTGTCGGCGCCTGGGTCCGCGCAGCAGGTGCCGGCGACGCAAATGTCAGAGATCTGCCCTCTGGAATGCTCTTGTGAAAGCCCTTGTGCCTGTTGACAGAAATGACGGACCGTGGTAGCTCATTCGGGCAAGTTGAACCTGATTCTAACCGGAAGTGGATGGATGACGAAAACGACGCAGCCCGAAACCGACCATGAAGATCTGACCCTGAAGGCGATCAACGGCATCAAAAACATGCTGTTCAGCAATGAGATCACCTCAGCGCTCCGGCTCAATGCAAGGGATCTGTCCAAGCGGCTGAACATGAGCCCCACGCCGGTGACTCAGGCCCTGAAACTCCTTCACTTCCAGGGAATTCTGGGGCATGTGCCCCACAAGGGGTATTTTCTGGAAACCAATACCCCGCAGATGATTCAGGATATCTTTCACCTGCGCATGGCCCTGGAATCCGCCGGTCTGGTTTTTTTCATAAAAATATGATAGGTGAAACAGATAACTCGTTGAAAAAGGAAACCACCGCGCATGACATCTTATCATCCAGCCGGCACATACACCTGCCAGGAGTACAGAGAGGAGATGATCCTTCTGGCGTTGCAGAAAAAACTGGCAGCCCCGGACCTGTCTCCGGAGGAGAAACAGCGGGTTCTTGAGGAAATCGCCGAGGTAGAGGCCCGGATGGGCATGGACTGAGCGGTTGTGATCAATATAGAGACTTAAGGATAGCTGCAATGAAAACAACAGAACTCATTAAAAAAGAAAACCAGTTCGGGGCAAAAAATTATAAGCCCCTGGATGTGGTATTGAGCAAGGGATCCGGCATCTGGGTCTGGGATGTGGAAGGCAACCGCTACATGGACTGCCTGTCTGCCTATTCCGCCGTGAACCAGGGGCATTGTCATCCCAAAATTTATCAAGCCCTGGTGGACCAGGCACAGAAACTCACCCTCACCTCCCGGGCGTTCCGCAACGATCAGCTGCCCCTGCTGTATGAGGAGTTGTGCCAGCTCACGGATTCCCACAAGATGCTGCCCATGAATTCCGGGGCCGAAGCTGTGGAAACCGTGATCAAATGCGCCCGAAAATGGGGATATGAATCCAAGGGCGTGGCACGGGGCCGGGCCGATATTATCGTATGCTCGGACAATTTCCACGGCCGGACCCTGTCCATCATCGGGTTCAGCACGGATGACAATGCCCGACAGAACTTCGGGCCGTTCACTCCGGGATTCACCGTGATTCCATTCGGGGATGCCGATGCCCTGGAAGCCGCCATTACCCCCAACACCGTGGCATTCCTGGTGGAGCCCGTCCAGGGGGAAGCCGGGGTCATTATTCCGCCCAAAGGCTATCTCAAGCGGGTCAGGGAGATCTGTACCCAGAAGAACGTGCTCATGATTTTAGATGAGATCCAGACGGGCTTAGGCCGCACGGGCAAACTGCTGGCTGAGGAACACGAAGGGGTTCAGGCGGACCTCACCCTGATCGGCAAGGCCCTGTCCGGCGGATTTTACCCGGTTTCTGCCGTGCTGTCCAATGAAGCGGTACTGGGCCTGCTCCAGCCGGGCCAGCACGGGTCCACCTTCGGCGGCAATCCCCTGGCCTGCGCCGTGGCCCGGGCTGCCCTCAAAGTTTTGGTGGAAGAAAACATGATTGATAACGCCGCTGCCATGGGGGCGTATTTCCTGGAACAGCTGCGGCAAATCCAGCACCCGGCCGTCAAGGAAATCCGGGGTATCGGCCTGATGATCGCCGTTGAGCTGCACGAAAACACCCCGGGCGGCGCCAGAGGCATCTGCGAGGCGCTTCAGGAAAAAGGGATCCTGTGCAAGGAAACCCACACCTGGACCATCCGGTTCGCCCCGCCCCTGGTGATCACGAAACCCGACATCGACTGGGCCATGGAACAGATCCGGGAGGTGTTCGCAGAGCTGGAGGGATAAACCATGAGAACCATTCAAATGACCCTTGACGAAGATCTTGTAAAAGCCGTTGACCGCGTGTCAAAACAACTTTGTACCACTTGGTCTGCATTCACGAGAAAAGCACTTCGTGAGGCCCTGGCCCGCTATCATGCTGAACAGCTGGAGCAAAAGCACCGGAAAGGGTATGAGCGGCAGCCCGTATCAGAGGGCGAATTCTCTGTGTGGGAATCGGAGCAGGCCTGGGGGGATGAATGAAGCGCGGCGAAGTTCGCTGGTATCGGTTTTTTGAGTCCGGACAAGAAACGACCGGTCCTGATTCTGACACGCAATTCAGTGCTGGAATATCTTGGAGAAGTTACCGTTGCCCCTGTGACAAGCACAATCCGGGAGATACCGTCCGAAGTGTTTCTTTCTGTTGATGACGGTATGCCCCGGGATTGCGCTGTCAATTGTGACCATTTACAGACGGTTTCAAGGGGAATCGGCGCGTTGATTACCACCCTTGATTCGGCCAAAATGGGGGATGTCGGGCGGGCCATCCGATTTTCCCTCGCCATTTGAGGCAACACGCGATTTTTCTTTTTTCTTGACAAATCAGCCGGGTTCTGATTACGGATAAATATCATTTTTCTGGAATCTGCGGAGGTGTCATGAAACACCTGATTATCGGAAATGGAACTGCCGGGATCAACGCTGCCAGGGCCATTCGGGAGATGGATGCCACGGCGGCCATTGTCATGGTCAGTGACGAAACGTTTCCCCCGTACAGCCGCCCCATGATTTCCTATGTCCTGGAAGGCGCCGAACCCCACGAAAAACTGCCTCTTTTCCCGGACAATGTATATGAAGACCTGAACATCACGCCGGTTTTAGGCCATCGCGTGGCACATCTGGATGTGAAAAAAAAGATCGTTCGCCTGGAAGACGCGACAGAGATCGATTTTCACACGCTGTTGATTGCTTCCGGCGCCGATGCCAGGCAGATCAAGGTTCCGGGATCCGATCTGGGAAATATCTTTACCATGCGCACCCAGAAAGATGTACTGGATCATTTGAAGGCCGTTTCACAGGGGGTGAAAAACGCCCTGGTGCTGGGGGGCGGGCTGGTGGGTTTCAAGGCGGCCCATGCCCTGTTGAAACGGGGAATCAACGTCACCATGCTCATCACATCGCCTTATCCTCTGGCCATGCAGGTGGATGAAACGGCCGGGAAAATGATTTTAAAGGAACTGCAAACCCATGGATTGACCGTCAAAGTCGGGGTCAGCGTCACCGCTTTTGACGGCGATGAAACGGTTAAAAACGCCCGCCTGGATTCAGGGGAAACCCTGGAGTGTGATCTGGTCATCGTGGGCAAGGGCGTGGACCCGTCTCTGGGGTTCATCCCGGAAAACGATATCGACATGGGTTATGGTATTCAAGTGGATTCATATCTTTGTTCCAGTGTTCCGGATATTTATGCGGCCGGTGATGCAGCCGAGACCTTTGATATTGCCCGTCAAACCCGGTGGATCAATGCCATCTGGCCGGAAGCCGCCATCCAGGGCCGAATTGCGGGATTCAACATGGCCGGCAGAAAAGTGTCATATCCGGGCAGCTTGGGCCGGAACGTCATGCGGATTTACGGCCTGGATGTCATGACCATGGGACTGGCGAATCCGGAAAATACAAAAGACCTTGAGATCATTCAGGCCGGGGATGAAAAAGCCGGGGCCTATCGCCGCCTGGTATTTTCCGGCGATATTCTGGTGGGGGCCGTGCTGATCAATCAGATCGAACAGGGCGGCATATTACGGGCCATGATCGAAAACAGGGTGCCTGTGAGAATTCCAAAGAAATATCTGATGTCTTTGAATTACAATTACAGCCGATTGCTGTAATCAAATTTGTGCAGGGGCGAAAAAAGCCCTGATATCCGCCCAAAGGAGGACCGATGAAACAAGTCATTGTCAATCCGGAGAAATGCGTGGGATGCATGCAGTGCATGCTGGCCTGCGCCGTGGCGCATTCAAGATCCGAATCCCTGTTTGCCGCGGTGCAGGAAACCCCGAAGCCCCGGGCCCGGGTGCATGTGGGGGCCGGGATGTTCAACCAGGGATTTCCCAACCGGTGCCGCCACTGTGATCCGGCGCCCTGCCAGCTGGCCTGCCTGACCGGGGCCATCTTTCGAGATGCCGCCACACACACGGTATTCGTCAATCCGGACCGGTGCATCAACTGTGCATCGTGTGCCATGGCCTGCCCGTACGGGGTTCTGCGGTTTCATGAACACGCCGCCGCGCCGCCGGGAAAAACCGTGGCCGTGAAATGTGACAACTGCGATGCCCGGGTTGCCCGGGGACAAATCCCGGCCTGTGTCGAGGTCTGCAAGACCGGGGCCCTGGTGTATGATGAGATCACGCATGCCATGAATGAAAAAACCCGGCAGGTGGCCCGGACCATGTCGGCCGATGCCGCCGCCCAGGGCCTGCCGGATACGGTGGCTCTTTACAACACCCTGAAACAGGCCGCCGTAAAGGCTGGTGCAGCAATAAGGAGGTGAACATGATTGATCCCAGAACCGATGTTTCGATTACCAGCGATGGAAATCTGTTATTTGACAAAGCCGTCAAAGACAACGTGGAAACCGTGTGGCACCGTCACGAAGCCCAGCAGCCCCAGTGCGGTTTCTGCGACATGGGACTGTCCTGCAGAATCTGCATCATGGGACCCTGCCGGGTGGATCCCTTCGGCCAGGGGCCCCAGACAGGGGTCTGCGGTGCAGATGCCGACATCATCGTGGCCCGGAACCTGTGCCGCATGATTGCCGCCGGGGCTGCCTCTCATTCCGATCACGGCCGGGATCTGGTGGAAGTGCTGGAAGCGGTTTCCAAAGGCGAGGCCCCCGGGTACAAGATCCGCAGTGAGGAAAAACTCAGACGGGTGGCCAGGGAATACGGTATTCAAACCGAAGGAAAAGACGTCCTAACCGTTGCCGGAGAGCTGGCCGATGCCATGATGGAAGATTACGGCATGCGCCGGAAATCCGTGACCCTGGTCAACCGGGCACCTGAAAAGCGCCGCAAAGTCTGGGAAAAAGCCGGTATCACCCCCAGAGGCATTGACCGGGAAACCTCGGAAATGATGCACCGCACCCATATGGGCGTGGACAACGACTGGGTCAGCCTGTTGACCCAGGGGCTGCGCAATGCCCTGTCCGACGGGTGGGGCGGGTCCATGATCGCCACGGAAGTGTCGGACATCCTGTTCGGGGTGCCGGCCCCCAAACCCACCATGGTCAATGCCGGTGTTTTGAAAAAAGGCCAGGTCAATATCGTGGTTCACGGTCACAATCCCGTGGTGTCGGAAATGGTTTCCAAAGCCTGTATTTCCGAGGAAATGCTGGCCCTTGCCAAGGCAAAGGGCGCTGCGGGCATCAATCTTGTCGGTGTCTGCTGCACGGGCAATGAACTGCTCATGCGCCGGGGCATTGCCATGGCTGGAAACCATCTCATGACCGAACTGATTCTGAGCACCGGGGCTGTGGACATGATGATCGTGGATTACCAGTGCATCATGCCGTCCATCGGCAAAGCAGCGGCCTGCTATCATACAAAAATGATCAGCACATCGGACAAGGCCCGGTTTCCGGGCATGGAACACCATGAATTCCACCCGGACAATGCCGAAGAAAAAGCCAAAACCCTGGTGAAAGCGGCCATTGAAAATTTCGGCAACCGCAAACAGGTCTACATTCCGGTGGCGCCCCAGGAAGCGGTGGGCGGGTTTTCCATTGAAACCATTCTGGGGGCCCTGGGCGGGACGCCAGCGCCGTTGATCGATGCCATCAAAGCCGGAAAGATCCGGGGAGCTGTCGGCGTTGTGGGGTGCAACAACCCCAAAATCAAGCATGATTACGGCCATGTCACATTGATCAAAAAACTGATCGAAAATGATATCCTGGTGGTGGACACGGGATGTGTGTCCGTGGCCAGTGCCAAGGCCGGATTCAAGGTGCCTTCCGCCATTGAGATGGCAGGCCCGGGGTTAAAGGAAATCTGCGGCGCTTTAGGCATTCCCCCGGTGCTTCACTTAGGTTCCTGTGTGGACAATGTGCGGATCCTGGTGCTGGTCTCGGCTCTGGCCGATGCCCTGGGCGTGGATATCAGTGATCTGCCCGTGGCCGGTTCCGCACCGGAATGGTATTCGGAAAAAGCCGTGACCATCGGGGTTTACTGTGTGGCTTCCGGCATCACCACCCACTTAGGCCCCATGCCGCCGGTCACCGGGTCCATGAATGTGGTCAAACTGCTGACGGAAGGGTTGAACGATGTGGTGGGGGCCACGTTCGGTGTTGAACCGGACCCGGAAAAAGCGGCTGTGTTTCTGATCCGGGTGATCGAGAAAAAGCGCAAAGCCCTGGGGCTGGACAGCCGCACGGTGTAAACTCAAAAAGATGAAGACCCAGACAGATACTCCCGGAAATCATGCCAACCCGGCCGTGTCACTGAATATCGCCATTGTGGGCGGTGGCCGGACCTGCCGGTTTTTCCTTGAACTGATCAAAAATGATCCCGTGCCGTTTTTTGATATTAAAATTCTGGGGGTGTGCGACAAAAACGACACGGCAGAAGGGTTTGAGCTTGCCCGGGAAATGGGGATTTATACGACGGATAATCTTTACGATCTGCTCAATATCCAGCACCTGGACAGTGTCCTGGAACTCACGGGCAGCCGGGAAGTGCTCCTTGAAATTATCCGGTTAAAACCCGAGGGCGTTGGCGTGCTCGAGTACAATATCAGCAGGATTCTTCGCAACCTGTTGCATACAAACCAGCAGCTCAAATCCACCCAGAAGAAACTGGTGGCGGAAAAAACCTTCTCCAGCCTGCTCATCCAGCAGAGTACGGCTGCCATTGTCATCATCAATACCGATTTTACCATTGCCGATGTGAATGATGCCTATCTCAATACCGTGAAAAAAACAAAGGACCAGGTGATCGGGGCCTATTGCTATGAAATTTCCCACGGTATCAACGCGCCTTGTTCCAGCGTGTTTCCCGGCGTGAACTGTCCCATGCTGGAAACCTTGAGATCCGGCACAAACGCCTATGTGATCCATGACCATCCCGGGCCGGACGGAAACCGGTTGTACTGCAGCCTGAACACCTATCCCATCAAGAATGACGAGGGAAAAGTCGTGCAGGTGATCGAGTTCTGGAGGGATATTACGGCGGAGTTTTCGGACCGGTGGAAGAAGCGGGAAAAAAAATTCAAATCCGATATCCAGAAAATGGTCCAGGAAGACCGGATGATTTCTCTGGGCAAACTGGCAGCCAGCTGCGCCCATGAAATCAACAACCCCATCCAGGGGCTTTTGACATTTTGTGATTACATGCTGGATATGTTATATGCCGGACGTCCTGAAGATGATCAGCTGTCACAGTTCAAAGACCATCTGACACTCATGTCATCGGAACTGGAGCGCTGCGGAAATATCGTTTCCGGGATGCTGTTTTTTGCCAGAGAATCCGGACTTGAGCATCAGCATATTGATTTAAACGAAGTGCTGCATGCCGTGCTCACCCTGACCCGGCACAAGCTGGAACTTGGGAATATCACTTTGACAACGGACCTGTCCCCGGTTCCGCTGATGCTGGAAGGGGATATCAACCAGCTTCAGCAGTGTTTTTTAAACCTGATTTTCAATGCCAGTGAAGCCATGCCGGAAGGGGGCCGACTGGCGGTCAGAACCTGGCTGGACCCAAAATCAGACACGGCGTGTGTGGAAATCCGGGACACGGGCTACGGGATCCCGGAAAAAATACAGGATAACCTGTTTGATCCGTTTTTTACCACAAAAGATGTGGGCCAGGGCACAGGACTTGGGCTGTCCATTGTGCACGGGGTGGTCAAAACCCACAAGGGCACAGTAAAAATCGACAGCCGGGAAGGCAAAGGCGCGGCATTTATATTGTCGTTTCCCGTGATATCTCCGGCTGCCCATGATCCTGGGGGAGGATAGATATGGATAGTAAAATTCGCATCATGATCGTGGACGATGAGATGATTGTCCGGCAGTCTCTGTTGACCTGGTTTAAAAAATACGGCCATGAAGTGGACACGGCCGCATCAGGCATGGAGGCCCTGAAAAAACTGGAACAAACGCCGTTTCAGGTGATGTTTGTGGATATTAAAATGCCGGGGATGGACGGCCTGGAACTGCTGGAAAAAGTGAAACAGGATGACCCGGGTATCATGGTGGTGATCATCACTGCCTACGGCTCCATTGAAAGCGCGGTCAAAGCCATGCGCACGGGTGCCAGCGACTATCTGCTCAAACCTTTCAAGCCGGACCAGCTGTCCCTGGTGATGGAAAGGATCCTGTGCCAGCAGAAAATCACCCAGGAGTATCAGTACCTCAAAGGTCACCTGGAACAGATCACCCGGTTTGACAACATCATCGGCCAGTCATCTCCCATGAAACAACTGTATGCCATGATCCCGGAAGTGGCCCAAAGCGACGCTTCTGTTTTAATTACCGGAGAAACGGGGACGGGCAAGGGACTGGTGGCCCGGGCCATCCATGCCAAAAGCCTTCGGGCCGAGCTGCCCTTTGTTGCCATCAACTGCGGTGCATTGCCGGACACGCTCATGGAAAGTGAATTGTTCGGGCATAAAAAAGGGGCGTTCACGGGGGCGACCCATGCCAGAAAAGGGTTTCTGGAAATCGTTTCCGGCGGGACCCTGTTTCTGGATGAAATCGGTGATATCAGCCCGAAAATGCAGGTGGACCTGCTCCGGGTCCTGGAGGACAAACAGGTGTTCAGTGTGGGAAGCGAAACACCCGTGGCCGTGGATTTCCGTCTGGTTTCCGCCACCCGGCACCACCTGGAAGACCGTATCCGAAAAGAGGCATTCAGGGAAGATTTTTATTACCGGATCAATGTGATCAAGATCCGGCTGCCTTCCCTGCGGGAGCGCAAAGATGATATTGCGCTGCTGGCCAGGCATTTCATGGAAAAATACAGCCATGAAACCACGAAAACCGTGGACCGGATCACACAGGATGCCGTCAGGCTGTTGACGTCATACGACTGGCCCGGAAATGTCCGGGAACTGGAAAATGCCGTTGAACGGGCCGTGGTGTTAAGCAAATCCCGGACCCTGACGGCCGGGGATTTTTCATTTCTGCAGCCGGCCCGAACCGCCGGGCCCAGGGCTCAGACATTGAAAGCCGTCCAGAAGGAACATATTCTCCGGGTACTGGATGAACAGGACTGGCACATTACCCGGTCAGCTGAAATTTTAGGGATCAACCGGGCCACACTTCATAAAATCATTAAACGGGATCAGTTGAAAAAAGACCGATGACACAGCAGATCGGGGTGGTGCCGGTGGGAGAGGTCCCGGCACTCGTACTCAAGGTGATTGCAGCCAACATTACGGCCTGTTACAGGTGTCCGGCCGTTGTTCTGCCCAAACGGCCCGTGCCTGAATCCGCGTTTGATGACCGGCGGAACCAGTATGATGCCGGTATCATCATCGAACAGCTGGGGGCATGGAATTTCCCGGCGTGTTCTAAAATTGTGGGGGTCACATCCCTGGATATTTTTATTCCCATTTTCAACTATGCATATGGGTACGCCGTCCAGGGAGGTGATCTTTCCATGATTTCGCTGTTCAGGCTGAACAGGAACGCCGACGGATCGTTGCCGCCGCCGTCTTTGTTTTACGAACGGGCGGCAAAAGTCGCACTCCACGAACTCGGGCACCTGTTCAGTCTGTTCCACTGCCATGAACCCCAATGCATCATGCATTTTTCCGGTGCCATCACGGATCTGGACCAGATTCCTTTTTATCTTTGCCCGGACTGCGAAAGGCGCCTGACCCCGTGAGCTGATTTTCCTCATGGGTTTCAGGTTCCCAGAAATTTTTCTGCAAGAGTTTCCCATGCGATTTCCGGGAAACTGCCGTATACATCATCAATGGGTTCTCCGCCCGTGGCAGCCAGATCCATGTATTCCGGCCCGATCATAGATAACAGCCGCTGGCTTTCGCCGTCGGTCCATTCCAGGCTTTCTTTTTCATAAAAAAGGCCCTTGTGGTTTCGTTTGGGCATATTCGGCTCAAGGATACACAGCCACCCGTCATGGTAGGGATCCTGATGAACGATTTCCGGATGGGCCTGGGCTTTGGTGTTGACGGCCAGGACCGTCCCTGTGACGGGAGACAGGGCCGTGGCTGACTTGTCCCGGCGGGAAAATGACACGGCTGCATGATCTTTTTTCACCCCCGTGCCAATGGGCGGAATCGAAATGGTTGAAGGAATGCCGAACAGTTTGACCAGAAATTCATCAAACCCGACCGTCACCCGTCCGCCATGGCCGAATCGTGCCCAGGTGTGTCCCTTGTGATAGTAATAACCCCGGGCCAGGCGGTACCCGGCCGCCAGTGAAAATGCCGGTTTTCTGCTGAAACCGTTCAGGTCTTCCTCATCCAGCATCTGGTCATACTCACAATGATAGCATTCATAGTTCAGCACACAGGTTCTGGGGCCATCCACGCGGCCCGTGAGCACATGCCGGCAGGGGCGGGGATGCCATTTGTAAATGGTCCGTAATTTTTCCGCCAGGGCGGTGCCGTCACCCCGGGATTCCAGATGCCGGATGGCCGTCATTTTTTTCTGCATGGCCTTGTCAAACGGACAGGTCCGGCAGTCATACACATTGTCGCACATTTTAAACGGCACAATGCCTGCTTTCATCCAGATACACGCGTCTTCAACGACCTGGAACCCTTTTACCTCATGGTTCTGTTTTTGGGATCTCATGATACACCTCCTTTGCAGGGCTTGCCCCCCTGCGATTGGTTATTCTTTTTGCAAACCAGGTGCCAGAGAAAAAAAGCAGACAGATTGAATGCTATGTTATTGAAATAAAAGGAGTTTTTTTCATACAGACAGAAAAAAACCGGCCGCCGGTCATGGGAGGATCACATGGCGATGTTGCTTTTTACGACACGGCGGCCGGATTTTTTGAGGATATCCATTCAAATGGATCATGAACAGGGCCGCCTGGCGAATGTTGCCAAAAGCGACACCCTGTTTCCGTCATGATGTTACCGCCGTTCCGGCCAGATCTGCTCGGACATTTCCGTTGAAAATACGGATTTGTCTGATTCGTCACTGTCTCCTGCCATGAATTTTAAAGATTGAGGGATGTCTCTATCAGATATTCCCTACTTTTTGCAACAGAATCCAAAAAAGTGTTGACAAATAAAAAGTGTTTACTTTATATATTATATAATCACTTATATATATTTTATATAACTAAAATTCATTATGGGAAACTGCAAAGCATGAAGTACTTGCAAATTTTGAAAAATGGTCATGACTATCCAATTTATCGTGTTTTGGATGTTCATAAAAACAAAATTTCAGTCTGTTTAATCACTGTAGGTGCCAATGGGAAAGAACAATACGAAATTTTTCGCAGATTATAAGCGACGTGTTCATAAATTGTTTATTAAGGCAAAGATTAAAATTGATTCGATTGTTAACTTTAAACCCAGCACTGAAAGGAGATGGTTTTACTTATGAAGTTTTGAGTTGTAAATTAGATTAAAAAAATAACCTTTTAAGGAGTAATTTTATGAAATCTGCAGAACTAAACGAAAATATTGAAGATTACAGCGGGACATCAAAAGGTTTTTCAATGGCATTAAAAGCATTGCTCGGAAGCCTTGCCGGTGTATTGATTTTTTTCGTACCCTTCAGTACGTCGTCGGACAAATCCAAAATACCCCTTATCATTGCCATTGATTTTATCAAAAAGATGATTGGCGACAATATCAATTACCTTACCCTTGGTGTTATCATATTGCTGTGCGTAACCTGGGTACTCTCCAAGGTGTCGCAAAACGATTTCTTGAAAAAATATCATGCCAAGGACAACAATATCATTGGTTTCCTTTTTATTCTGGCAGGCATATTCACGTTTATGCTGACGTTTAAGCTGGGGCCTGAATGGTTTTTGCATAAAGATGTAGGCGGGTTAGCCCTCTATCTTGGGGGCAGCGTATTTTTAACTGTTTCCATAGCCGGAATATTAGTTTTGTTGCTTACAGAATTTGGTTTTTTGGAGTTCGTTGGAACATTGCTTGAGCCCTTGATGAGACCGGTATACAGGCTGCCGGGCAGGTCAGCGGTAGATGCGGTTGCTTCTTTTGTCGCAGCACCTGCGGTTGGTATTTTTATCACCAATAAGATATATAAGAACGGTTATTACACTCAGAGGGAATCCGCCAGTATTGCTACAAACTTCAGCGTTTGCAGCCTGGGCTTTTTTGCTCTCCTGACATCCATTGGCGGGATCATGGAATATCTTCCCCACATGATTATCAGTTCATTTATCATTTCTTTTATTATTGCCGCAATCGTCACCAGAATTCCGCCTTTGTCAAGAAAAAAAGATGTTTATTTTGATGGAAGACCCCAGACAGAGGACGAAAGAACACCCATACCCTATGATGGAAAAATTTTTAATAGAGCCTTTGATGCAGCGGTGGCAAAAGCATCCACAACCCGGCTTGATATGCTTTACAAGAGTTTCTGGGATGCGATCACCTTTGCCCAGAAAATCGTAGCCTATGTTATATCTATTGCAACCGTTTCCTTGGTTGTTGCAACCTATACGCCTTTGTTTGATTACCTTGGCGCCCCTTTTGCACCAATTCTGTCTCTCTTGCAACTACCCAATGCTGTAGAAATTGCACCAGCTGTATTGGTATCTATTGCGGAAATCGCGCTTCCCGTCATTATTATTTCCGGCGGTGAAGTTGCAGCAATGAGTGTTTTTTTTATCTGCACCCTTTCAACCGTACAGATTATATTTTTTACGGAAAGTGCCAATGCCATGCTTGAAGCCGATATCCCATTAAGTTTGATGGATCTGATTGTCATCTTTATAATCAGAACAATCGTTGCAATTCCCTTGGTGGCGGTTGCGACCCATATTATTTTTTAAGTCGTCGATGTAAAAATCAGGGAATCGGGATCACAGTTGAAAATATTTGATGATCGAAAGGCACCTTCATGTTGTCAGGGACACAATCCTCTTTGCTGCTGAATAACATGATTCCGATTCCCTGTATTGATGTTGAGGAATCAGATCGAAAGAATCTCAGATTTATCAATTTAATGTGAAAAATAAGCCGGGATTTGAATCAGATTGTTTCGGAATTTAACAATGTCCGGAGAAAATAAAAAAAATCGCTTGCAAAGTTGAACAGGTATGTGTTTTTTATGAGGCATATTATATAAGTTAATAACTTAAAGGCTTAATATGTCTCTATACAAGAGGACAGGCGCACTCCTGTTCGGTACACGGCTGAAACGATTGAGTGACAAATTTTTCACTGATCTTTCAAAGATCTATAGAGATCAGGACATCCGTTTCGAGGCCAGTTGGTTTCCGGTATTCTATCTTCTGAGCAGTCAGAAAGAGGTGACAATCTCCCAAATTGCCAGTGAATTGGAAATTACTCACCCGGGGGCCAGCCAGATCGTCACATTTCTCAAAAAAAAAGGATTTGTCCAGATCGCCCAGAACAAGGAAGACAAGCGGGTCAAAAAAGTCATCCTCACGAAATCCGGAAAAGAAAAACTCCACGAAATCCGACCCGTATGGAAAGCCCTGCTGGAAACCATGAATGAATTGCCTGGAATTGAAGGCAAACCCTCCAACGTCCTTGAGCTGTTGGAAGAACTGGAAAAAGAAATGTTCCGTATTGACCTTGTGGACCTGGTTGAAAAAAAGCTGCAGTTTGATCGATTTCTGGAAAAAATACAGATTGTTCCCTATACAGAAGCATATCATGACGCACTTATGTCCCTGGCTCTTAGCTGGATGGCAGAAAACCCGGGTACCCTTCCTGAGAACGTTGATTGGATCAACCGGATTCATAAGGCCGTATACGAAACCCAAACCCACATGATTCTCCTGGCAGTTCACCTGGAACGGATCATCGGTGCCTGCGTGGCCGCTATTGACTCGGATACTAAAACCGCCCGATTGATATTCATATTTGAAGAAGGCCAGATTTCCGACCACATCATCCAGGTATTGCTGGATAAAACAGGTTTTGAACTGGCTGAAAAGGATATCTCAGAGATAACGGCAGACGTGGAGACCGCCAACTCCAATCTTTTAAAATTATTTCAAAAAAACAATTTTAAGCTCAGGGAAATAGAAAACGGGTCTGCCGCGTCCTTTGCCCGGCTTTATAGGACCATGAGTTAACCCCAACCTCCTGTTTTCAAAGCCATACTTTTTATAAAAAGACTTATCACACGGCCCGGAAAAAGTTGTTCCAGGCCGTGTTTTTTTTAATTATTCTCAACAGAGCCTGTTCCGGGCTCGCTTTTTTGTCCAATCCCCTCTTCTGAAAGGCTCTTAGCTCAATTTACGTAACCAGCAATCCAATCTATCAATACTTTTTTAAAAAAAAGCATTGACAAACAAAAAAGTTTTTATGTAATTTATTGTATAAGTGATTATATAATGGATTAATATCTTTTAAAGGAGGCAGAAATGACCCTTTTGCAATCAGATCAATTGGAAGCGCTCAGAAAGGAAATCCGGCAGTTTGCACAAAAAGAGCTGGCGCCGTTTGAGCAGGATGTTGAAACCAATAACCAGATTCCCGAGCATATTCTGACCAAAATGAGGAAGAAGGGCTATTTCGGATTGACCATCCCCAAAGAATACGGGGGCATGGGCATGGGCAAAACCGCCTTTTGCACAGTGGAAGAGGAACTGGCCAGGACCCATTTTGCCTTTATGGATATCATTAGTCTCAATAACGGGTTGGGATCCAGAAGCATTGTTTTGGACGGTAACGAAGAGCAGAAAAAAAAATATTTACCCAGACTTGCCAGTGGCGAATGGATCTCGTCCTTCGCTCTGACCGAGCCAAATGCCGGATCTGATGCTGCCAGTATAACCACTATGGCTGAAAAAAAAGGGGATGTATACCTTCTCAACGGCATGAAACATTTTATAACCAATGCCCCTATTGCCGATGTGTTCATTGTCATTGCCGTCACCGATCCGGAAAAAGGCCCCAAGGGAGGGATTTCTGCTTTTATCGTGGAAAAAGATTTTCCCGGCATTTCCATCGGCAATGTTCATCAGTCCATGGGTATGCAAGGCTCCCACAAAAGCGAGCTCATTTTTAAGAACACTCCGGTGCCGGCTCAAAATCTCATCGGAACCGAGGGTAGAGGATTGACTGTGGCCCTGAAGACCGTTGACGAAGGGCGGATGGGGGTTGCTGCCACCTCGGTGGGTATGGCTACAAGGCTCTTGGACATGGCTGTAGAATATGCGTCTTCCGAAAAGTTCAATGGTAAGCCCCTTGCAAGGTACCAGTCTTTTGAATGGCTTCTGGCCGACATGGCCACAGAACTCTACGCCGCCAGAACCATGCTCTATAAAACAGCTGAGAAAATGGACCGAAAGGAAGATGCTCAGTTGGAAGTGGCCATGTGCAAACTCTACGGATCTGAGATGGTGGGCCGGGTCGTTGAAAAAGCAATGGAGATTTTCGGAAAAGACGGGTGCCTTTTTGAAAACGTGGTGGAACGGATTCTACGGGATGCAAGGATTTTACGGATCTTCGAAGGGACTGCGGAAATTCACCGCATTATCATTGGACGTAAACTGCTCACAGGCCAGCGGCCCTCATAAGGAAAAGGAGACAAAACCATGACATTCCAACTCACAGAAGAACAGACTTTTATACAGAAAGCCTCACGGGATTTTGCCCGGGGAGAATTTGATGACGACCAGATTCTGGACCTCATTGAAAAACAGCAATTTCCCAAAAAGATGCTTAAAACCGCCTGTAAGCTGGATCTCATCGGCCTGACCTGGTCTGAATCGGCCGGAGGGCAGGAATGTGGGATGATGGAGAGTGTTCTGGTAACAGAAGAACTTTGCCGAAGGGACTCAACCATGGGCCTGGCCCTGTCCTTCGCAGATGTGGGGGCTGAAGTTGTGGCCCAATTCGGCACCCCTGACCAAATCAAAGCCTTTAACGCCCCCCTGTTAAAGGGAAAATCCGTCACAGCCCTGATCTGTCCGGAACTGGGTCAAAGGCCGGGACCGGTTTGTTACCAGAAAACCGATGATACCCTGATTCTAACCGGAGAAGCACCCGTCGTTCTCAATGCAGGCATTGCCGATTTTTTCCTGGCTGTTGCTCATCCTGAAGACGGTCAAGGGGAACGGATTCTGGTTCTGTTCCCTAAAAACATGCCCGGCATAGATGTTTCGGAACCCCAAAAAAAACTTGGTATGGACATGATGTCTTGGCACTCAGTGAATTTTGATTCCACACAGATCTCAATAAGCGCCATGATTTCCTGCGATGAAACAGGGGCAGATCCAGTCAATATCCTTGAACAAAATCTTTTGCTCAAGACCGCTGCCATGTTCCTGGGCATGGCTCAGGGAGCCTTTGATCTGGCCCTGGAATATGCCAAGGAAAGAGAACAGTTTCGCCGCAAAATTGCTGCATTCCAGGGTATCAGCCAAAAAATCGCAAGCATGTACATAAGACTAAGGGAGGGCAGGGCCTCGGTCTATGCAGCAGCCCGGGCCTGTGATGAAAAACGCATAGGGTTAACGGATTTGATTGCAACCCAACTCTCTGCCCAGGCCTTAGCCGAATTTCTCACGGATGAGGCCCTGCAGATTCACGGGGGCGTGGGATATATGATTGAATTTCCAGTGGAACACTTTTTCAGAGATGTAAAATGCTTAAGAACCCTGCTGGGCAGAAATATCACCCGGATGGATCTGATCAGTCAGCGGGTCATCGGCCGGCTCAATTAAACCGCAACTTAAGGAGGATTGATTATGAGTGCATTAAAGAATGTTAAAATCCTGGATCTGACCCGGGTATTGAGCGGCCCCTTTTGCACGGCCATGCTGGCAGATATGGGCGCTGAGGTCATCAAGGTGGAACATCCCATGGGCGGAGACGGAGCCAGGGAACCTTCAGCCGCCGTCAACGGGGAAAGCCTCTACTTCATGTCCCTGAACCGGGGGAAAAAAGGCATTACCTTAAACCTTAAGGATAAAAAAGGGCTTGAGATCCTCAAATCCCTGATCAAAAAATCAGACGTGATTGTGGAAAATTTTCGCCCAGGGGTCATGGGAAAGCTGGGCTTGTCCTACCCTGACGTCAAAAAAATCAACCCGGGTATCATCTATGCATCCATTTCCGGGTTCGGTCAGGACAGTCCCATGAAACATCTGCCCGCTTTTGATCTGGTGGCCCAGGCCATGGGGGGCATCATGAGCATCAACGGCCAGAAAGGGGCGCCCCCCACCCGGGTGGGTGTCTCCTTAGGGGACACCTCCACAGCGTTGTACACTGCTTTTGCCATAGTCACTGCCCTGTACAACAGGGAAAAAACCGGATATGGCCAGTCCATTGATGTCTCCATGGTGGATTCGATTTTCTCCCTTTTGGAAATGTCCCTGTTCTCCTATCTGGGTGATGAAAAAGAAGTTCAGGGACGTATGGGCTCCCGTCACCCCACAAGCTACCCCTATGATGTATTCGAGGCGAAAGACGGGTATTTCACTATTGCCACCTTTGACAATACAGGCTTTTCCCGGCTCTGCGAGGTCATGGACCGGGCCGAACTTATGGAAGATGAGCGATTTTTGACGGACACCATCAGAGGAAAGAACGATGCAGCCCTCAAGGAGATCATTCACTCCTGGTCAAACGAACTGACCGTTGAACAGGTCCTGGATATCCTTGAGCAGGCTAGAGTCCCTGCATCTCCTATCTACAATATTCAGCAGATTGCAGAAAGCGATCACATCAAAGCAAGGGAGATGCTGGTCCCTGTGGACCACCCCGTTGCTGGTCCGACTAGGATTCCGGCCATGCCTGTGAAATTCTCCCATACAAGGGCGACCATCCAGGGTCCCTCTCCTTTGCTGGGTGAACATACCAAAGAGGTATTGAAAAACGAACTCGGGTTTGACGACCAGTTCATCAAAAAGTTGGCAGACAACAAAATCATATAAAGATCTGTTCTAATGAACACAACAAAATATGGAAAATTATTCGACCACAAGGACACAGAATTAATAAAAAGCAAACCCTGTGCCTTTGTGATGATCGAAGTCTTCTAAATGAAAAAAGGAAAAAAATCGCCATGAAAAATATTGACGTTTCCAATGCAATGACCATCAGTATCCAAAATATTTTCACTGAACTGCCCCAGATGCCTGAATTCGAATACGGTATCAGAAGGGCCCCCAAGCGTTCCCTGCACCTGAACAAAGATGAAATCACCTTGGCTCTTAAAAATGCCTTAAGATATCTGCCCGAAGAATGGCATGAAAAAATGGCACCGGAATTTTTAGACGAACTTATGACCTTTGGAAGGATTTACGGATATCGGTTCAGGCCCGTCGGCCGGATCAAAGGACTTCCCATTGATGAGTACAAGGGAAAATGTGTCGAGGGCAAGGCCTTCCAGGTCATGATAGACAATAACCTGGATTTTGAAATCGCCCTTTACCCCTATGAAATGGTTACCTACGGGGAAACCGGCCAGGTCTGCCAGAACTGGATGCAATACCATGTCATTAAAAAATACCTGGAAAATCTCACCGAAGACCAGACCCTGGTGGTGGAGTCCGGCCATCCTCTGGGCTTATTCAAATCTTCTCCCTCTTCACCCAGGACTATTATCACCAACGCTATGATGGTGGGGCTGTTCAATGATCAGGAAAACTGGGAAAGAGCCATATCCCTGGGGGTTGCCAATTACGGCCAGATGACCGCAGGCGGATGGATGTATATTGGTCCCCAGGGCATTGTCCACGGCACATACGGCACCCTTTTAAACGCCGCTCGCCTGGAACTTGGGGTTCCTGAAGACGGCGATCTTACTGGAAAACTGTTTGTCACTTCTGGTTTGGGAGGTATGAGTGGTGCCCAGGGCAAGGCTGTTGAGATCGCCAACGGCGTGGGCATCATTGCAGAAGTGGATGAATCCAGGATCCAGACCCGATTTGATCAAGGCTGGGTCAGCAAAGTCACAAAGAGTCCTGCAGAAAGCTTTGAGTTGGCAAAGACTGCTGTGGCCGCCAAAGAGGCTATGGCCATTGCCTTTCACGGAAATGTGGTGGATCTGTTGGAATATGCCGTAAACAATGGCATCCACATTGAACTGCTCTCAGACCAGACCTCCTGTCATGTGGCCCATGGCGGCGGATACTGCCCCCAAGGCCTGACCTTTGAGCAGCGAACCGAGATGCTCAAGGATGATCCGGAAGAGTTCACCAAAAAGGTGGATGAATCTTTGACCCACCATTATGAGCTGATCAAGATCCTCGTGGACCGGGGCACATATTTTTTTGACTACGGCAATGCCTTTATGCGCGCTGTATTCGACGCCGGGGTCACAGAGATCTGCAAAAACGGTGAAAACACCATGGACGGTTTTATTTTTCCCTCCTATGTGGAAGATATCATGGGGCCTTTGATGTTTGACTACGGCTACGGCCCCTTCAGATGGGTCTGCCTGTCCGGCAAGGAGGAAGACCTGCTCAAGACCGACCAGGCCGCTATGGAGTGTATTGACCCCGAACGCAGATTCCAGGACAGGGATAACTATATCTGGATCCGGGATGCCCACAAGAATCAGCTTGTTGTTGGTACTCAGGCCAGAATACTCTACCAGGATGCCATGGGACGGGTGAATATTGCCCTGAAGTTCAATGACATGGTTAGAAAAGGAGACATCGGTCCTATCATGCTGGGTCGGGACCATCATGACACCGGCGGCACGGATTCTCCCTTCAGGGAAACCGCCAACATCAAGGACGGCTCCAACATTATGGCCGACATGGCGGTTCAGTGTTTTGCGGGTAACTGTGCCAGGGGCATGAGCCTTGTGGCTCTTCACAATGGGGGCGGGGTTGGTATCGGCAAGGCCGTTAACGGCGGATTCGGTCTGGTTCTGGACGGCAGTGCGAGAATTGATTCCATAATAAAAAGAGCCATGCTCTGGGATGTCATGGGTGGGGTGGCTCGACGTGCCTGGGCCAGAAATGAGCATTCCATGGAAACCTGCATGGCCTTTAACGAGATGAGCCAGGGACAGGCCCATGTGACGATTCCTTATATTGCCGATGAAAATTTGATCTCAGAACTTGTTAATGAACGAATAAAATAAACCGGGGAAAAATGAACAGAAACCTCATTGTAAAAAATGCTGCTCAATTGGTGACCTGTAAAGGCTTTACAGCAAAAAAGGGTGAAGCGATGTCTGATCTGGGCATCATAGAAAATGGTGGTGTGCTTATCCTTGACGGAAAAATCACTGCAGTAGGCCCCTCCCACGAAGTGACCAAGGGGATAAACGAAAAAGAAATTACCGTCATCGATGCTGCCGGAAAGGCGGTCATTCCAGGTTTTGTAGATTCACACACCCATTTTGTATTCGGAGGATATCGGCCTGATGAATTTGCCTGGCGGCTCAGGGGTGATTCCTACATGGACATCATGAACCGGGGAGGCGGCATTGCCAACTCGGTGGGTGCCACCCGCAAAGCGTCTTTGGACGAGCTTCTAGTGGTAGGGACCAGGCGGCTTGATTCTATGCTTTCCTTTGGAGTGACTACAGTGGAGGGCAAAAGCGGTTATGGTCTGGACCGGAAAACGGAACTCAAACAACTTGAGGCAATGGCCCGCCTCAACAAGAGTCATGCCCTGGATATCGCCCCAACTTTTTTGGGTGCTCATGCCGTACCAACTGAATTTAAGGGCAAAACAGATGAATTCGTCGACCATGTCATGGAAATACTCCCGGAAGTCAAAGAAAAAGGACTGGCGGAATTCTGTGATATTTTCTGTGAAGAAAACGTATTTTCTGTGGATCAATCCAGGCGACTCCTCGTAAGAGCCAAAGAGCTGGGGCTCGGTGTCAAGATCCATGCCGATGAGATTGTACAGCTGGGCGGAACCGAACTGGCGGCAGAATTAGGTGCCGTGTCCGCGGATCACCTGCTCCAAGCCTCTGAACAGGGCATCCGTGATCTGGCCGCCTCCGGCACAGTGGCAACACTGTTGCCGGGAACCGCCTTCAGTCTCAAAGAAGATTATGCCCAAGGCCGCTCCATGATCGACCATGGGTGCGCAGTTGCCTTGGCAACAGATTTCAATCCGGGATCCTGTTTTTCCAACTCTATCCCCCTGATCTATGCCCTGGCTTGTCTCTACATGAAACTGAGTCCTGAGGAAGCACTAACTGCTTTGACCATCAACGGGGCTGCGGCTGTCGGGCGAGCTGATACCATTGGTTCCATTGATGTAGGGAAACAGGGAGATCTGGTCATTCTTGAGTACCCCTCTTACCGGTTCATTCCTTATCATGTGGGAGTAAATACCGTGGAAACGGTGATTAAAACCGGTAAGATTGTATTTTCCAAAAAACTATAACCTTAATCAGTAAAAGGAAATTTAAGGTAATGAAAAAAATTATCGAATGTGTCCCCAATTTCAGTGAGGGCCGGGACCAGACAATTATTAATGCCATAGCCGAGGCGATCCGCAACACCAAAGGGGTCACTCTCCTGGATGTAGATCCTGGAAAATCCACAAACCGGACCGTCTATACTTTTGTAGGCGATGAGGAAACCATCATTGAGGGTGCCTTGGCCGGGGCCCGGATAGCCAAGGAAAAAATCGACATGCGGACCCATAAGGGTGAACATCCGAGGTTCGGAGCTATGGATGTCTGTCCGTTTATCCCTGTGGCCAATGTGACCATGGAAGAATGTGCTGAAATTTCCAAAAAATTTGCCAAGCGGGCAGGAGAAGAGCTCAACGTTCCTTTTTTCCTCTATGAAGAAGCCTCTGACCGGGATTATAGAAAAAAACTGCCCGATGTCAGAAAAGGAGAATACGAGGCTTTGGAAGAGCGGCTCAAGTATCCTGAATGGACCCCTGATTTTGGACCTTCCGAATTTGTTCCTACCTGGGGTGCTACGGCAACCGGCGCCCGAATGTTTCTCATCGCCTACAATGTCAACATTCTTGGTACCTCCAATCAGGCCCACAGGATAGCCCTGGACCTGAGAGAAGCAGGACGCGGAAAAAATCAGCCGGGCAAACTCAAGGATGTCAAGGGTATGGGATGGTTTGTGGATGAATACAACATGGCTCAGGTAACAGTGAATCTGAACAATTACAACGTTACCCCCATCCACGTTCTTTTTGAAGAAGTAAAAAAAGGAGCTGAGGAACTGAATATTGCCGTTGCCGGTTCTGAGATCGTAGGTATTGTCCCTCTGGAATCACTGCTTATGGCAGCAGAATACTACATTGAAAAAGAAGAGCTGTTCATCTATCAGGAGGAACAGAAGGTTCGCCTGGCCATTGAACGGCTGGGTCTTAACTCCGTTGCCCCTTTTAATCCCAAGGAAAAAATCATCGAATATATTGTGGCTGAAGCACCTGACGAACCACTGGCGACCATGAGTGTCAGGGGCTTCATAGAAGAAATATCAGCCAGGACTTCTGCCCCGGGCGGTGGATCTGCCTCTGCTGCCATGGCTGCGATCGGTACCGGCCTTGGCGCCATGGTTGCCAAGCTTACCCAGGGAGTCCGGAAGTTCGAACATAAGGAAGCTCAGATGCAGGCGGTGATTCCAATTCTACATGATTTAACTCAGTCGCTGATCCCAATGATTGATAAAGATACTTCAGCCTTTAACGAGTATATGGAAGGGTTGCGCATGCCCAAGAGTACGGATGAGGAAAAGGCAGCCCGTAAAACCAAGATGCAGGCCGGACTCAAAACAGCTATCCAGGTCCCCCTGAACACCATGTGCCTGGGGGACAAGGCTTGGGATGCACTGATCACAACCGCAGAACACAGCAACCCTGCCTCCAAATCCGATGTTCAGGTCGGCGCAAAGGCATTGGAAACCGGTATTTGGGGGGCTTTTCAGAATGTTTTGATCAATATGGCTGACATTGAGGACGAGGACTTCAAGGCCGAGACTCTGGCCCAGGCCCAAACCATGGAACAAAGATCTCGGAGAAAATGCGCCCAGGTCTTGGCCATTCTGGATAAAATTTAACCGAAATAGACCAACAGGAAAACGTAAAAGGGTTATAGGCTAAGAAAATTATGGGAAAAGGCAAAAAAATTGAACATTTAATTGACCAGGATTGGTGCAAAGGGTGCGGCATCTGTGTCTATTTCTGTCCCAAGGACGTCTTGGAACTGGACACAAAGGGCAAGGTCGAGGCAGTCAGGTCGGAAGACTGCATCGCATGTAAACTGTGCGAATGGAGGTGTCCGGATCTTGCCATACAAATCATTGAAGAAGAGAAAGCGGAAAATGAAACAACAGAATAATATCAGGTTTGTCCAGGGCAACGAAGCCTGTGTCGAAGGGGCGGTTTACGCAGGCCTTGATTTTTTTGCAGGTTATCCCATCACCCCGTCCACTGAAATTGCAGAACATCTGGCGCAAAGACTGCCCGAAAAAGGGAAAAAATTCATCCAGATGGAAGATGAAATCGCCTCCATGGCCGCCATTATCGGCGCGTCTCTGACCGGCAACAAGGTCATGACGGCAACCTCCGGGCCCGGATTTTCCCTGAAGCAGGAAGCCTTAGGCTATGCTTGCATGGCGGAAATTCCCTGTGTTATCGCCAATGTCCAGCGTGGTGGGCCATCCACAGGCAACCCCACCCATGTGAGTCAGGGGGACGTGAACCAGGCCAGATGGGGAACCCACGGCGACCATTCCATCATCGCCCTTACCGCATCCAACCACCAGGATGTTTTCAAGATCACTGTTGAAGCCTTTAATCTGGCTGAAACCTACCGGACCCCGGTCATTCTCCTTCTGGACGAGGTCGTGGGCCACATGCGCGAAAAGCTGGTTATTCCTGAACCCGGCGAACTCCCGGTGGTCGGCCGTTTGAGGACCTCTGTGCCAAAGGATGTGGATTACCATCCGTATCTTCCCAGGGAAGACGGCCGGCTTCCCATGTCTGATTTCGGCGAGCAACACCGGTACAATGTCACCGGACTTTTTCACGACATGTGGGGTTTTCCCAGCAATAATCCCAAGGTTGTCAATGCACTTCTCACCCACCTGGTGGATAAGATTGAAAATAATGTCAACGACATTGCCATGTATAAGGAATACTGGATGGAGGATGCGGAATATATCCTGATTTCCTACGGATCATCTGCAAGATCGGCAATTCACATGGCCAGAAACAGAAGGGCCCGGGGTTTTAAAATCGGGGTCCTGGAACTGCAGACCATCTGGCCTTTTCCCACGGAAATTGTCAGGGAAAAATGTGCAGATGCCAAGGCGGTCCTTGTGGTTGAAATGAATATGGGCCAGGTTGTCACCCAGGTTAGAAATGCTGTTTACAACCCTAACAAAGTATTCCTGGCCAACCGGATTGATGGCCAGCTCATATCACCTACCGACATAAAAACCGTCTTGAGAATGATCCAGGGAAGGGGGGTGTAAGATGACGAAAAATGAATTTGATTATAAAGATTATATCCGGGCCCGTTTTTTTCCTCATATCTGGTGCCCGGGCTGTGGCCACGGTATTGTTCTGAGCACGCTGCTCCGCGCCGTCCATGAGCTGGGGCTGGACAAAAACGAGATTGTCATGACTTCTGGAATCGGTTGCTCTTCCAGGATATCCGGGTATGTGGACTTTCACTCCCTGCATACCATCCATGGAAGGGCGCTGGCCTTTGCTACGGGCGTCAAACTGTCTAAACCGAAACTGAAGGCCATTGTTCCCATGGGCGACGGTGATGCCCTTGCCATCGGCGGAAACCACTTTATCCATGCGGCAAGAAGAAACATCGATATTACAGCGATTGTCATGAACAACAAGATATATGGCATGACGGGCGGACAGTTTTCCCCTTTGTCCGGCCAGGGCAAAAAAGCCACTACCGCCCCCTACACGACCATTGACAATGATTTTGACGTGGTTGAACTGGCAAAGGCTGCCGGCGCCACCTTTGTGGCCAGGTCTACGGTCTACCATGCCAATGAGGCCAAGGACGTGTTGAAAAAAGGGATCGACCACAAGGGGTTTTCCGTTGTTGAAATCCTTACCCAGTGTCCCACCTACTATGGCCGGAAAAATAAGGAAGGGAATGCCGCCCAGATGATGGAAGTGTTCAAGACGAATACCGTGAAAATCGGGTCTAAAAAGTTGGAAAAAAACCCCGGCCTGATTCAGAGGGGCATTTTTGTCCAGGACACAGAAAAACTTGAATACTGTGAGGCCTATGATAAAACCATCGAAACAGCAATGAAAGGAAAGGCATAATGGAACGGTCAAGAATTGTTTTCTCAGGTTCAGGTGGACAAGGGGTTATCACTGCTGCCATCATCCTTGCCAAGGCTGCTGTTCTTTTCGAAGGGAAAAATGCCATCCAGTCCCAGAGTTACGGTGCCGCCGCCAGGGGGGGAGCCACCCGGAGCGACGTGCTGATTTCAGATACCACCATCGACTTTCCCAAGGTCATCCAGCCCAACATACTGATCAGCCTGACCCAGGAAAGCTATAACACCTTTTCGGGCATCATCCGCCCCGGAGGTCTCCTGCTGGTGGATTCAAGATATGTCAACATCGCAAAAAAAGTGGATGCAAAACATGTTACCCTGCCCATGTATGACAGGGTAATGGAGGAAATCAAGAAACCCATTGTTTTTAATATCTGCATGCTGGGGGCTTTGATCGGGCTCACCGACCTCATTAAGCCCGAGTCCATATTAAAAGTCCTGGGAACAACCATTCCCAAAGATTTCATGAATATGAATCAAAAGGCCCTCGAATTAGGTGTGCAACTGATAAAATCTGCTTCACATTAAAAACACAATTAATCTTTGCCAAAAGCGACACCCTGTTCCCGTCATGATGTTACCGCCTTTCCGGCCAGATCTGCTCGGATATTTCCGTGAGTTTGTATTTCTGGATCTTGCCGGATGCGGTCATGGGGTAATCCGTCACAAAATGCACATACCGGGGAATTTTGTACCGGCTGATTTTGCCTCTGCAAAAATCGGTCACATCACTGGGCTCAAGATCTGCCCCGTCCTTTAAAATAATAAATGCGCCCACCTCTTCCCCGTATTTTTCACTGGGAACGGCCGCCACCTGAATATCTCTGATCCCGTCCATGCGGATGAGAAACTCTTCGATTTCTCTGGGATAGATGTTTTCTCCGCCCCGGATGATCATGTCTTTGTGCCGGCCCGTGATGGACAGGTTGCCCTGTTCATCCAGAACCCCTAAATCCCCGGTGTGGAGCCAGCCTTCGTCATCAATGGCTTTTTTTGTGGCTTCCGGATTGTTGTAATACCCTTTCATGATGTTGTACCCTTTGCAGCAGATCTCTCCCTGTTGTCCCGGCGCCAGGGGCTGGCCTGTTTCCGGGTCCGTGATCCTGACCTCGATGTGGGGCAGGGCCCTTCCCACGGTTTCCACCCGGAGCCGGATATCGTCATCAATGCGGGTGTAAGTCACCACAGGGCTGGCTTCGGTCAGCCCATAACAGATGGTGACATCCGTCATGTGCATCCGGTCGATCACCTGTTCCATCACATGCACGGGGCAGTTGGACCCGGCCATGATCCCGGTGCGCAAAGAGGAGAAATCAAACTTGTCAAACAGGGGATGATCCAGCAGCGCAATAAACATGGTGGGGACCCCGTACAGGGCCGTGCATTTTTCTTTTTCCACGGACGACATGACCATCACGGGATCGAATCCTTCCAGGATCACCATGCAGGTGCCATGATTCACGGCGGCAAGGACCCCGAGCACACACCCGAAACAGTGGAACAGGGGCACAGGCAGGCAGACACGGTCGTTTTGTGTGAATTTCTGGTTTTCCCCGATCCAGTACCCGTTGTTGCCGATATTGTAATGGGTGAGCATCACGCCCTTGGGAAATCCCGTGGTGCCCGAGGTGTACTGCATGTTCACCACATCATGGGGAGACAGGGATTTCTGCCGTTGGGCATACGCATCGTCTGACACCATCACGGCCAGGGCCCGGATCTCGGGAATGGTGTACATGCCCCGGTGCTTTTCCTGGCCCAGGAACCCCACCCGCTTGAGGCAGGGAAATTCTTTGCTCGTCAGGCGGCCCCGCTGGCAGGTTTTGAGCTCCGGCACCAGCTCATACACGGTATTGATGTAATCCGTGTCCTGGAACCCGTCGATGATGAACAGGTTTTCCGTTTCCGACTGCTGGAGCAGATATGCCAGTTCCGCGCTTTTGTAATTGGTGTTCACCGTGAGAAGAATGGCCCCGATTTTGGCCGTGGCAAACTGCAGGGTCACCCAGAAGGGAATGTTGGTGGCCCACACGGCCACTTTTTCCCCTTTTGTAACCCCCAGGGCCATGAGCCCTTTGGCCAGCTCATCCACCAGGTCCCCGAACTGCCTGTAGGTGAGACGAAAATCTCTGTCCACATATACCAGGGCATCGTGATCCCCGTATTTTGCCACGGTCTCGTCCAGCAGATCCCCCAGGGTAATCTCCCGCAATCCTGACTCTGTTGCCATAATTTCCCCCTGGTTATTCCGGTATATAGATGACCGCGTGGATGGCGGCTTTTTCGTCCCCGTGGCAGCTCACGTAATGGGGCACAATCGAGTTGTAATAGATGGAATCCCCGGGTCCCAGAATATGGGTTTCCTTGCCGTAGATCACCTCGATCTGTCCCTGGGTCACCACGATGAACTCTTCTCCCTCATGGGAGGACAAGGTTTTTTCTTCAGCGGATTCCGGCAGGATCTCCACGAAAAACGGCTCCATGTGCCGGTCCATCTTGCCTGTGCCCAGGGCATAGAAATTCAGGGCCGGGGATTTGCCGGAAACCCCGGACACGCTGAACTCGGCCGCTCTTGTGCTGTGCCGCACAATAAAAGGGTCGGCCTGTCCCTGGTCATCCAGGAACGTGCCCAGGCGCACGCCCAAAGCTCTGGCGATCTTCATCAACGGCCCCAGGGGCGGGTACACGTCTCTGGTGAGCATGGTTTCCAGAAACGGGACGGTCAGCCCGGTCTGCTCCGCCAGACCGGCCATGTCCATGCCGCGTTTATCCATATAGGTTTTAATGCGCTGGCTGATTTTTCCTGTCTGCATAATATCTCCAAAAAATACATGAAAAAATCAGCTTTATAATACAATCCGAAGGGCTTGTCAAAACTCTGTTAAATCCTGTTTATCTGTTGTCATCTCCTGCGGCTTTTGATAGCTTTCATTCACTTGACATAAATTCCGGGGAGCTTCATGAAATGGTGGAATCAATCTGTATTTTTTTAGGGTCCAGCCCGGGTGTGAACCCCGTGTATGCCCGGGCCGCGGCGGAAATGGGCAGGCAACTGGCCGCACACGGCCTGACCTGCGTGTATGGCGGATCAAACACCGGTCTGATGAAACTGTTGGCAGACAGTGCGCTGGAAGCCGGGGGCCGGGTGATCGGTGTGACGGTCCAGGCCCTGCGGGACAAGGAAATTTTCCATCCCGGGCTGACCCGCCTGCATGTGGTTTCCACCATGCATGAACGAAAGATGAAAATGGTGGAACTGTCTGACGGGTTTGTGGTCCTGCCGGGCGGGATCGGCACGTTTGAGGAGTTTTTTGAGATCTATACCCTGTCCATTCTGGGGTTCCATTCCAAGCCGTTCGGGCTCCTCAATATCAACAATTATTTTGCCCCCTTAGATGCCCTTCTGGACAGCGCCCAGGCCCAGGGATTTCTCAAAGCCCCCCACAGGGACGTGGTTTTGCGGGCAGACACCCCGGATGAAATGATCCGGCGCTTAATTAATTAATTAAAAATTTAAGGAATATTTGATGTATTTTTCAAAAGCTAAAATCTGTTTAATTTCGGTTGCCGGCGCGTTTTTTACATTTTTTTTATTTGCTGCAATGACGCATGCCTGTACAGGGGTGCGTCTTGTGGGAAAAGACGGAACCGCGGTTTTCGGCCGGACCCAGGAGTGGGGGAAATTCGATCTCAATGCAAAGATTGCCGTCATTGCCCGGGGCACATCGTTTCAGGGCAGAACACCGGAAGGAAACACTGGCCTGCAATGGGATGCAGAATACGGGTTTGCGGGCACGCTGCTTATGGACCGGGTTTTCTGCACCGGATTGAACGAAAAAGGACTGGCCGCGGGATTTTTTTATCACGACGGCTTTGCCGGGTATGCTGATTTCGACGTCAAAAAAGCCGATCAATCAATGGCCCCGGGCGATGTCCTTTCTTTCATCCTTTCGAGCTTTTCAACCCTGGAAGAGGTGCGTGACGGCCTGACCCAGGAACATGTCGTGGCCGTGGTGGATCCTGATCTGCACAAAACGGTTCCCATGCATCTGATGGTCACCGAACCCGGCGGAAAGTGCATGGTTATTGAATTCAAGGACGGTCAGGTGACATTTTTCGACAATCCTGTGGGCGTGATTGCCAACAACCCGACGTTTGACTGGCATTTGACCAATCTGCGCAATTACGGTTTTTTGTCCCAAAAGCCCTTTAAGGCTGAAAAATGGGGTGACCTGGAAATAACACCCCTGGCAGCAGGATCCGGGCTTCTCGGCCTGCCCGGAGATTTCACCTCCCCGTCCAGATTCGTGCGCGCAACTGTTTTTTCCCAGACCTCGCGCCCGACCGATGGCGGCCTGGATACGGTGCAGGAAGTTTTCAGAATCCTGGACAGCTTCCAGCTTCCGGCCAGCCAGTCCGAGGGAACGGATGCAGGCAATGCGGACAAGGGCAAATCACTTCCTTCCGGTACACAATATACCGTGGTCACGGATACAAAAAATCTGACTATCTATTATCACACCATGTTCAACCGCAGAATCAGGAAAATCGATTTAAAAACAATTGATTTCAGCAAGGGGCCTTTGCGCAGCATCCCGCTTGACGAAAACCGCAAACAGGATATCAGGGATATCACAGGCAAACTGGCAGTAAAGTAACTCCGGCCGCATTTTTCAAAGAAAGGATGACGAATGAATCATGATCTGGTGGATCCATTGTATTTTACCCGGCTGGCAGAACAGGACCCGGCCGATGTCTGCCGCCGGGCCGTGTGCACGTATGATGAGGCCGCCGGGATCTATGGGCTGACCGTCTGGGGAAGAGAATATGCTGTGGATCCCCGGCAGGGCCGGATCTTTTGTGTCAATCCGGACCCGTACCCGGAGCCGCTGCATCCTTATTTTGATCTGTTTGCCGTACATTATCTCCTGTCTGCCACAGAGGTTCCGCCGGCCGGTCAATGGATTTCGGAAAAAGATATCCCCGGCGGCAGCACTTTTTTCAGAGGCCCCCATGCGGTTCCGACCCATGGGATCGCCTCCCGGTTTGACGAAGATATCCAGGGATTCACCCGCCGGTGTGAGCAGTACGGCGGCACCCGGCTGGCCCTGGCAGATGCCGCGTTTTCGTTTTTCATCACCCCCCGGGTGCCCGTGGCCGTGCTGTTCTGGCAGGGGGATGAAGAATTTCCCGCAGAAGCGAAACTGCTGTTTGACAAAACCATTGCCCGCCATCTGGCATCGGATATTGTCTACGCTTTAGCCGTAGGCGTGTGTGAACAGCTGAAACATCCGGATATCCAAGCCATGTATTATAACCCTGTTCCAGACAGTGACGGGTCGTTTGATTGAAACAGTGGGATACCACAGCCGCGTTACAGGTTTATCACAAAACAACCAGGGGCTGATTTAGGAATCAAAGGGGAAGGATGGTCATCCGCTGCTTCGGGGCCTCCTTCCCGGCTGTGCCCTTTTCCCGGCCCCCATCCTCCGGGGGCCCGGTTTCCCGGACAATCACCCCGTGCATGTCCTGTTTCACGGACACAAATGCATTGATGCCGGTTATGGCGGTTCCCGCATGGAGGGTTCCCTTGACCCGTACCTCCGGGATGCCCTTTTCCCGGCCAGACCACTCAATCACCCCGGACATTTCACCGTTCAATTCATCGATCTCGGCCCCGATTTTTCCAAGTTTCTTCCGGATATCCAACACCAATCCGGAGAGACGATCCTGTTCATTGAAAAGGGCCTCCAGTTCCTGTTCATCTCTGGCCAGGGCGGTTGCCAGTAGTTCCAGGCGGCGGTGCAGCCCTGCTGCCTCGTCATCATCTGCTGCACGGGCAAGCGATTCAATTTTCTTCTGGCACGTCCGCTGCTCAACCGATGCACGGTCCATGCGCTGCACCTTGATGCCGATTTTTTTTTCAAGTTCATCATGGGAAGCCTTCAAAGGATTCAGACGGTCCTCAAGGGCGCGCGTCTCGTCGTTTCGCTGATTTATGGCTGTTTTCAGGTCACTGATTTTTTGCTTCACGTTTTCATCCACACCGATGACAAATGCACACGATTTTGACATTTCAGAGCCGATATCGTTGGCGATCACCCCTTTTTTTGCGGCAATTCTGGACGACAGGATATGACCGCTATTGAGGATACAGGCCCCGCCGATCTGAATTCTGGAATCAATGATCTCCTTTTCCACCACAACATCCCCCAGGGCTTCAATGGCGGCATCATGGATATATCGTGCCTGAACATTGCCGTCTGTTTTGATGGTGGCACCGATGACACCGCCATTGACGACGATGTCCCCGGTCATGATCACCTCGGCCCGTCGTATTTCCCCGGCCCTGAGGCTGTTTCCCCGCACCCGGTATCCATTTTGTATGGTTCCGGCCACATTGATTTTGCCTTCAAAGTCAGTGTGGCCGGTCTCTAAACCGATATCCCCCGTGATCTCAAGTTCGGGTGAGACACGCACTTTGCCCGTGGCCGATATCTCCGGAATCCCGTCGCAAAGGGCAATGATTTTCAGTTTGTCACTGGAGAGACCGGCCCCCTTGCCGAACTGGAGCGTCACGTCTCGGGGTTCGGGAACTGCGATGGTCTCTCCCGTTATATCTTTTCCCGGCACCCCGGCCACAGCGGGAATTTTTTCGGCCAGCACGCTTTTTTCAGTGACCAGTGAATACCGGCCCTTGCTTTTGAAATCAATGGCACCCCCTTTTTTAAGGGTGCCCACTTTTAACGGATCCGTATCAAAATGGTATGTAATGGTAGCGTCCCGGGGAGGAACGGGAGTGATCCCCTTAGCAATCTGAAGTGTTTCGTTTTCCGGAGCACTGGAGGCCAGGTAGGCGGCGATCCGGGTATCTTCCACGATGCCATGAGTAATATTGCGGGTCTGGAGGACCTGCTTAATGTCCGCCATTGTGACGGATTTCTTGTTTTCCCCGGAGATCCGCAGCGTTGCAAGGCACTTATCTGCGGATACTGACAGGGTAACGCAAGGATCGTCTGACGCTTTTTGGTCTGCTGTCTCTGCCGTCCGGGGACCAAAGCCGGGGGGCTCCAAAGCATCTCCGGCATCTTTTCTCAACCGGTTCTGGCGGGCAAGAATGGCATCCCGCTGATGTCCGGACAAAATGTTTGAAGCCACCAGAATATCACCGATGCGCTGAATTCGCCGATTTTTCTTGAAAAGCCGATTCTGTTCCTGGAGTGCTGAATCTATCTGTTCCCGGGTGGCGAACTTGTTTTTTATGGCAAGGATCCCGAACCGGATGTCCCGTTGCCTTGATTCATAGGCCTTCTGGACATGAAGCAGAACATCCAGCTGGGCCGGGGTGATCATATTTTCGTTGACAAGGATTTCTCCGAGATACGTTTTCTGGCCGGCAATTTTCGCTTCCAGGATTGCCAGGGCATCTGCAAGCTGGGCCGGGGTGATAAATTGATATTTTATCGCCAGTTTCCCCAGGAGTAACGTGCCATTGTCCCGGGATAAATTGTCAATGTGATCTTTTTCTTTTACCATAGGCAGCCCCTTTTACAATAATTGAACCGGCCGGATCTTTTTCCCGTGCGGTGACAACGTTTTTCCAAAAAAAAAAACCAGGTGTCTGTATCCGTCAGCGTCATGGAAATTAAAGCCATAATCCGATATCAGCCGGGTCGTGTCAACGATTGTTTTACTCATTCTCCATCAACATCATTTACGCAAGATCACCCAAAGAGATCCAGGAAATTAACCAGTCTTTAAAGGTTGTTTTTGAACTGAATACATAGCGCAAAATACCCAGAGGCGAACCTTTGCGTGCAGCTGACGGCCCGGGTCTTCTCGATGGTCGGCACCACACGGCGGTTCAACATAAAGAAAATCACGTATTTTTAAGGCGTTTTGCCGATGCATTTTAGGTAGTTTCCCCTATTGCCTTTTCACATCTCTTTTACTATACAGGGATACAGTCTCGCCTCCCCATCGGTCGACTACTCCTGTAACCGACAGAGCGGAGCTTTTGTCTCTCATAAAACCATCCGATTTTTTTTTATGCCATTTTTCAACATATCCGATTTCATCTGGGACGACTTCATCTATCCCCGGAACGCCCCAAAATGGAAAGTTTTGCCAGCAGTTTCCTGTCAAAGAGAGAAAAAAATTTTTATCGTTGACAATTTCAGCCTGCTAGGGCAAAAAAACGAACTATTAAAGTATAATCACCACTAAGTATTGAGAGGGAAAGACAATGAAAAAGCAGATTTTCCTGGTATTCCTATCCATTTTTGTCTTAATGATAGGCACTGCCATGGCTATAGAGAACAATTGGAAACCTCAGGCATCCCAGGGCTGGATGGTAATGGCCCAGTTTCCCCCCCAGGGCTCGGCCAAGTGTACTGGAGATTTGAGCTTGCTTCCGGAATCCATGAAACAATTGTGCCTGGGAGAAGGCAACCGGGCCTGGGCATTTTTGTACACCAATTTTTCAAAACTTGACCCCAAAACCGGGCAGGCGCCCACTGTGGGCATTACCCTTTACCATGATCTGAGTGCCAACCAATACTATCTTTACTGCGGCACAACCCTCATTAGGGGGTTTGATCCTACCGCCGGATTTCGCCCTGTGGCAGAAGGGGCTGTGGACGCCACTGCTGCCGCCTGCTTAAACTAGTCTGAGGGTGTTTAATACGGAGGCCAAAAATACCGGGACCGGGTGCCGGATGCGAAAACGACGGGTAGTAAAAGCCGTGGGACAAAAAAATCCTTAAAATTGATTAGAAAAGAAGAAAAAATCAGCAGAGGAAAAAAGAGGGGTATAAGGCCAGCCGTTGAGGTCATCCCCTCGCTCTCTGAGCGCCCGAAAACAGCAGACCATCGATGCTTACGGCGAAGCTTTGACGGCCGGGGCCCAGTTTCCCCCCATCCCGCCCCGGCGCCATCCTGGCCTTTCTCAACGCAGACTGGCGTGATTTTGAATCCACCCCGGCAAAAAAAGAATCTCCGGATCACGCCATCACCCTGTTTGATTTTCATACGCTTTTGTCAGAAACGGGATAGCAACTCACCCACCGCATTGAATGCCCTCTGTCATCTGAACGCCTCAGCGGCACCCTGGTGCAGAGAATGCAGGACAAGCGGATCCTGGGCACCGTCAGCAGAACCCTTTTAATCGCAAAACACATATAAGGAGGCAACCATCACAGGCACCCGCCAGCTGTACCTGCCCATTATTTACGCAAAATCACCCAAAGAGATCCAGGAAGTCCGGAGGCTGTTCCGGGAATACGAATCTTTCCTGAATGTGGATCTATGTTTCCAGCAGTTTGAGTCAGAGCTGGCAAATCTTCCGGGAAAGTATGCCCCGCCGTCCGGTACACTCCTGCTCGCCATGGACGGGCAAAAGGCTGTGGGTTGCGGTGCTTTGCGCAGATTGGGTACGATACAGGACCGCACTTGTGAGATGAAGCGGCTTTATGTATGCGCCGAAGCAAGGGGCCTGGGCACTGGCGGTCAAATCGCCGGACGGCTCATTCAGCAAGGCATTCGTTTGGGTTATTCTACCATGCTTCTGGATACACTGGATCGGTTGGAATCCGCCATCCATCTATACGAATCATTGGGTTTTGTGCGCACAAAACCATATTATGACAATCCGCTCCCCGGGGTTGTATATTGGAAACTGGACCTGAGAGGCCAGCATTGTGCTGCAGCTGATCCCGGTGTTCGGTAACATAGAGGAGAGGCAAAAACCTCAAACAAAAGGAAAATAGTGATGAGCGAAAACACACACCTTTACGTATTATGGACCAATGACAACCTGATTACAGCTGAAAAAATGGTATTTATGTATACGGTCAATTCTCTTGTTCATGGCTGGTGGGAAGAAGTGACCCTTATTATCTGGGGGGCGACTGCCAAACTGGTGAATGAAAATACAGATATCCAGGAACAGATCAAAAAGGCACAGGATGCGGGTGTTCACGTAACAGCCTGTAAAGCCTGTGCAGATCAGTTAGGCATTACGGAAACACTGGAAAAACTGAATATCGAGGTCAAGTATTGGGGCGTCCCGTTAACGGAAGTTTTAACGAACGGAGAAAAGCTGCTGACAATTTGAAAAACCTGTCAACTTTTGATCGCTGACTTCCAGCAGGATATTGAGAGGTGGAACCATGAAAACTGTGATCCTTGATGTTCGCACACCTGCCGATGCCATGGCGGATTTTACACAGGCCTGGAACACAGGAAAATCAGAGAAGTCAGACCGCATCAGCTTTGCGTCCCCGGAGTTGCTCTGGCGGGTATTGACCGCAAAACGCTGGGAATTACTCAAGATTCTCTGCGGCGCGGGGTCTGTATCAATTCGAGAAGCAGCCCGCCGTGCCGGCCGTGATGTCAAGGCCGTTCACAGTGATGTGACGGCACTGCTGAATGCCGGCATACTCACCCGCACGGACAAAGGGCGTATCGTTTTCCCCTATGATGCGGTGAAAGCCGGAATAACCTGGGAAGACAGCCAAAACAAAAATTGACAAAAGACAGCGCATGGATTATTCTGTACATAAAATATGTACAGAAATAACGTTCCAACTGGAGGTGACGATGCCGCAAGTAAATATAACGGAGTTTCGCAACCATCTTCCACATTATATGAAACAGGTACAAAATGGGGTTGAATTTCTGATAACAAGCCATGGAAAAAAAATTGCCCGCCTTGTCCCTGAATCCGATGCTGTAACAGAGGCCCACAACCGGCTCATGAAATTACGGGGGACAATGATCAAGGGAGACATTATAGAACCTGCCGGGGGAGAATGGCATGCGGACGCGGATAATTTGTGATACCCATATTCTGATCTTCTGGCAGGATGACCCGATGCGCCTGAGCAATGCGGCCCGGTCCGCCATTGAAAACGGATTGACTGACAAAACCCTTGCCTGTTCAGATATCTCCTTCTGGGAAATTGCCATGCTGATGCATTCCGGCCGATTGCGAAACGACATCTCACCGGTACAGTACATGACGGATCTTTGTCTGGCTTTATCCTTGACTGTCTGGCCGATTACACCGGAAATAGCATTTCTATCCCAGGAAAATTTTTTTCATCATAATGATCCTGCCGACCGGCTGATTGCAGCGACAGCCATTCATCACAATGCACCGCTGATCACTGCGGACAAAAAACTTCAAGATCTGGAACCGCTGACAGTGATATGGTAGCGAAAAGCGGTGCCAGACTGAAAGCCAACCTGACGCAGGCCCGGCTTGCTGAAAAACTTGGCATTCGTCAGAACATGATTTCTGACTATGAACGAGGCAAGAGAAGGCTTTCACCCGAAATGGCAGAACGTATAGCTGAAATCCTTGAAATCAAAGCTGACAGAATTTCATAGTGAGGACACCATGGAAAAATACCTGCCCATCATTTACGTGCGGGGGTACGCCGGAAGCCAGGGAGCGGTGGAGTCCACGGTGGACCGGCCGTACTACGGCTTCAATCTCGGCTCCACCCAGGTGCGTACCGGTCCGGACGGTGATCCGGACTTCTTCATCTTTGAAAGCCCCCTGGTCCGCCTGATCAAGGACCACGGCTACACGGATCTTTTTGCCCGGACCGGCAATGGCGGGGCCGTGGAGCTGCTCAACGGCGAGGACAAGCGGTATGAAACCGGCAGATTCCCTGTCCGGTCCCTCTGGATCTTTCGCTACTATGACCGGACCTCGGAACGTGCCGGCGACGGCACCCGTGATGTCATCGAGACCCTGGGAGAAAACCTGGGCTGCCTGGTGGATTATGTCCTGGCGCAGACGGGTGCCCCCCGGGTCCACCTGGTGGCACACTCCATGGGCGGGCTCATCTGCCGATCGCTGATCCAGCGGGTCTTACAGAAGGAGGCCGCAAAAAAGATCGACCGGCTCTTCACCTATGCCACACCTCACCGGGGCATTCACTTCCGGCGCGGTCTCGGCTTTTTGACCAGCGTGCGCGACCTGCTCGGGCTCAATGACTCCAACACCTTCGGCCCTGACCGGATGCGCGAGTTCCTTGGTTTCTCCAACAATTGGGACCCGAACCGCCTGAACGAGATGGGCGGACACTTTCCTGTTGACCGGGTCTTCTCGCTGGTCGGCACCAACCACACCGACTACAACCTGGCCCGGCTGGCCGTGGGGCCGGGCAGCGACGGCCTGGTGCAGATGGACCACGCCTATGTCAAAGGCAGCAGCCGTGCCTTTGTCTTTCGCAGTCACAGCGGGCCCCTGGGCATTGTCAACTCGGAAGAAGGGTACCAGAACCTCCAGCGCTTCCTCTTTGGTGACACCAGCGTGCGCATCGACCTGGAAAACGTCCGCCTCAAGAACGCCCTGCGCAGCAACGGGGATCTGCGCTTTCTGCTCATCGAGACCACGGTGCTGATCCGGGGTGAGCAGATCGTCATGACCGACCAGCGCGAGGAGCAAGGCTCAGCCCTGACCGTCCCGGCCCGGGCCCTGGAGACCGGATGTGAAACCCTGTTCCGCACCTATCTGATGAAGGCATACCGGCCCAGCGCCCGGGACCGCTATTCCAACTTTCAGATCCGGCTGCGTGTTCTACCCCTTTACGTGCGCAACCGCCGGGTGCTGCGGGACCGCCACTACTTTGGTGAACACCTGTTTCAGCACACCCTCACCGTGGGCATCCGGGACAGCGACGCCGGTGACGGCCGCCTGGTGCGGGCCAGATGGGCCGGGCTTGACAGCGATCTTCCCGCCACGGGCAAACGCTATCCCCGCAATGACAACATCCGCTTCCCCCTGCCGTCAAAGAACCTGGAACAGGGGGATCTGGTGCTCCGTGTCCGGGATGAGCATGGGAATTCCAGTTGAGTTGAAAGAAATCCCGACCACCATGGTGCCTTCGGGTGACTCTGGTATCGGAGATTACTGTGACATTGATGAAAATTTATTGGCAATGACACCATGAAAATCATTGAGGTAACGGTATGAGTCAAAAAAAGGTAAAAACTTTTTCTGTTCTTGATACACAAATCAGGGTTGTTCCGGTAGATAAGGAAGACTATATTTCTCTGACCGACATGCTCAAAGCAAAGGATGGGGACTTCTTTATTTCGGACTGGCTCAGGAACCGAAACACGGTTGAATTCCTCGGGATCTGGGAATCCGTCCACAATCCTGATTTTAATTATGGCGAATTCGACATAATTAAAAGTCAAGCCGGCTTGAACAGTTATCGAATCAGCATCAAGGAGTGGGTGAAAAAAACAAACGCTATTGGTCTTATGGCAAAAGCAGGGCGATATGGCGGCACCTATGCCCATAGAGACCTTGCTTTTGAATTCGGCATGTGGATCAGCCCCAAATTCAAGATTTATCTGATCAAAGAATTTCAGCGGCTCAAGGAAGCGGATCAGGCGCAGTTGGGCTGGGACATAAAGCGTTACCTGACAAAAATCAATTACCGCATTCACACCGATGCCATTAAAAACAATCTGATTCCCCTGGAACTCTCAAAGGCTCAGATCAATTTATCAATGAAGGTATGGCGCAAGAGGAGCGGCTGAAAAGACTGAACACCATTGCTATCCATCAGATGAAACTTCTGATTGCCGATCGTGGCATTCAACAATTAGAGGATAAATAATAGTGGTACTGCATCCTGTGTGCGACCGGCAAATTCACCGTCGTCATCCGGGACAGCGACGCCGGTGACGGCCGCCTGGTGCGGGCCAGATGGGCCGGGCTTGACAGCGATCTTCCCGCCACGGGCAAACGCTATCCCCGCAATGACAACATCCGCTTCCCTCTGCCGTCAAAGAACCTGGACCAGGGGGATCTGGTGCTCCGTGTCCGGGATGAGCGCAGCAACGCCACCTAACATCGTGCTGCAGCTGATTTCCAGCAAGATATTGAAAGGTGGAATAATGAAAACAGTGACGCTTGATGTTCGAACACCTGCCGATGCCATGGCAGATTTTACACAGGCCTGGAACACAGGAAAATCAGAGAAGTCAGCCCGCATAAGCTTTGCGTCTCCAGAGCTGCTCTGGCGGGTATTGACTGCAAAACGCTGGGAATTACTCAAGGTCCTCTGCGGCGCGGGGCCTGTATCAATTCGAGAAGCAGCCCGGCGTGCCGGCCGTGATGTCAAGGCTGTTCACGGCGATGTGACGGCATTGCTGAATGCCGGCATACTCACCCGCACGGACAAAGGGCGTATCGTTTTTCCATATGATGCGGTTAAAGTCGAGTTTCTGCTGCATGCGGCATAAGGCCATCCAAAGGAAAATTATGAAAAACATATTCGCATCCATACCGGATGCCTTTGAAGAAGAACTTTTTGACGATCTGCTCAAAAGCGGCAATATACGCATAGAGCGGATACTCTCCAAGGGACAGTCGTCGCCGGCACAGGGGTGGTATGACCAGTCTGAGCATGAATGGGTGGTTGTGCTGGAGGGATCCGGCATCATCGCTTTTGAAGACGGCAGAGAAATCACTTTGGGCAGAGGGGACTGTATCAACATCCCCGCCCATGTCAGACACCGGGTTAAATGGACAGATCCGGACCGGGTCACGATCTGGCTGGCGGTATTTTACGACTGATTTTTCCTCTTGATGACCTGATGGACGCTTTTAAAATTGTCGTTATTTGATGTAGGGCCGTGGAGTCCACTATGGACTGGGCTCGACAGCGATCTTCCCGCCACGGGCAAACGCTATCCCCGAAATGACAACATCCGCTTCCCGCTGCCATGAAAGAACCTGGACCAGGGAGATCTGGTGCTCCGTGTCCGGGATGAGCGCAGCAACGCCACCCGGCATTTGCTTTAAAGAGAACAAAATGAACATACCGATGTATCAGGTTGACGCGTTCACCGCCACCGTTTTTTCCGGTAATCCCGCCGCTGTCTGCCTGCTGGACACATGGCTTGACGATACCGTCCTGCAGGCGGTTGCAGCTGAGAACAACCTGTCAGAAACCGCTTTTCTGGTTCAAAACACCACCGGTTTTGACCTCAGGTGGTTTACCCCGGTCACAGAAGTGGCCCTGTGCGGTCATGCCACACTGGCCAGCGCGTTTGTGCAGTTTTTTTGCCAACACTGGGACAAAGATACAATCCTTTTTGACACCCGCCACAGCGGACCGCTGACGGTTGCCCGCAAGGGGGATCTCCTTGAAATGGATTTTCCATCCCGCCCCCCAGCCGCCTGTGAGCTGTCTGATACCCTCAGCCGCGCCCTGGGTGAGGCGCCCCTGCAGGTGTACAAATCAGCCGAAGACCTGATGGCCGTATTTGACAGCGAAACCACCGTGGCCGGAATGCAGCCGGATGTTGCCCTGCTGGCACAGCTGGACTGCCGGGGAATCATTATTACGGCGCCGGGAGATCACTGCGATTTTGTATCCCGGTTCTTTGGGCCAAAGGTGGGCGTTCCCGAAGACCCGGTGACAGGCTCTGCCCACTGCGTGCTGATTCCCTTTTGGGCATCGAAGCTGGGCAAAAATGATCTTCATGCCCGGCAGGTTTCCCAACGGGGCGGAGAGCTGGTCTGCCGGCTTGCCCATGACCGTGTAAGGATTGCCGGCCGGGCAGCACTCTATTTGGAGGGGATGATAAAGATTTGAATCTTCAGCCGCAATTTTGACAGGATGTATTGGATATAAACAGATTTATACAAAAGGTAAAATTGATTCCAACTTTAAAGACAAAACGATTGACGTTAAGACCTTTGTCTAAATCCGACCAATCTGCCATGGTCGATGCGATCATGTCAGATATGGATGTCATGCGCTGGCTGCCATATTCTGACGCTGTATCAACTTTTGAGGGACAGCAAGAAGTTGCTTTAGGGTATATCAATGATTTTATCAAGCCCTGGGATACTCTTGGATTTGGTGTGTGGGCTATTTGCATTGGGGATACTGAACTGGGTCCAGTGGGAACCTTTATCGGGTACTGTGGGTTCCTTCCTGAACAGATTGAGGGATCCGGACCGGAAATCGCCTATGCCATGCGCAAATCCATGTGGACCAAAGGGTTGGTAACAGAGGCGCTTACTGCATGCCTTGACTGGATTTTTATTAAGCCCGAGATTCATTTTGTACATGCGGTAACTGACAGGGAAAACTTTGCATCCCGCCGTGTAATGGAAAAAATCGGAATGAGGCATGAAAAAGATGTTGACCTCTACGGATCTGTGGCTAAAGGGAATGGCCTGCTTCCGTTTTATTATATAGATCGCGAGGTCTATATTAGAAACAGGCCAGACTGAAAGCCAACCTGACGCAGGTCCGGCTCGCTGAAAAACTTGGCATCCATGCAGCATAAGGCCATCCAAAGGAATTTTATCCCATGAACCGGTTCAAAGAAAACATGATCCGCCAGCTGACCACCCATGAAGGCCTGCGCCTCAAACCCTATCTTTGCCCGGCCGGCAAGCTCACCATCGGCATCGGCAGAAACCTGGAGGGCAAAGGCATCACAAAACAGGAAGCCGTCATGCTGCTGGAAAACGACATCCAGGAATGTCTGGATGATCTCATACCGCTGTTTGATGCATTTGACACACTCCCTGAACCGGTCCGGCAGGTCCTGGTGGACATGCGGTTCAACCTGGGCCCGGGAAGGTTTCGGCAGTTTAAAAAAATGATCGCCGCGGTCAACGCCCGTGACTTCCCCCAGGCTGCCGCACAGATGAAAGCCTCCCGGTGGTACCTTCAGGTGGGAAAACGGGCAGAAACCCTGACCGCCATGATGGCATCGGCACAGCTGCCGGATGGTTAAATCTCAGCAGTATTCTGCCGGGCAGCGACGATCGCCTGGTGCTGTAGAAATGGGCCGGGCTCGACAGCGATCTTCCCGCCACAGGCAAACGCTATCCCCGCAATGACAACATCCGGTTCCCCCTGCCGTCAAAGAACCTGGACCAGGGGGATCTGGTGCTCCGTGTCCGGGATGAGCGCAGCAACGCCACCCGGCATCAGCTTTAAGGAGAACAAAATGAACATACCGATGTATCAAATTGACGCGTTCACCGCCACCGTTTTTTCCGGCAATCCGGCCGCTGTCTGCCTGTTGGACACATGGCTTGACGATACCGTCCTGCAGGCGGTTGCCGCTGAGAACAACCTGTCAGAAACCGCGTTTCTGGTTCAAAACACCACGGGTTTTGACCTCAGATGGTTTACCCCGGTCACAGAAGTGGCCCTGTGCGGTCATGCCACACTGGCCAGCGCGTTTGTGCAGTTTTACTGCCAACACTGGAACAAAGATACGATCCTTTTTGACACCCGCCACAGCGGACCGCTGACGGTTGCCCGCAAGGGAGATCTCCTTGAAATGGATTTTCCGTCCCGCCCCCCAGCCGCCTGTGAACCGTCTGATACCCTCAGCCGCGCTCTGGGTGAGGCGCCCCGGCAGGTGTATGAATCAGACGAAGACCTGATGGCCGTATTTGACAGCGAAACCACCGTGGCTGGCTTGCAGCCGGACATGTCCCTTTTGGCACAGCTGGACAGCCGTGGAATCATTATTACGGCGCCGGGAGATCACTGCGATTTTGTATCCCGGTTCTTTGGGCCAAAGGTGGGCATTCCCGAAGATCCGGTGACAGGCTCTGCCCACTGCGTGCTGATTCCCTTTTGGGCATCGAAGCTGGGTAAAAATGATCTTCATGCCCGGCAGGTTTCCCAACGCGGCGGAGAGCTGTTCTGCCAACTTGCCCATGACCGTGTCATGATTGCCGGCCGGGCAGCACTCTATTTGGAGGGGATGATAAAGATTTGAATCTTCAGCCGCAATTTTGACAGGATGTATTGGATATAAACAGATTTATACAAACAATGAAATCATCAAAGGAAATACCCGTTGAGCAACATTTATATACCGGCTAAAGGACCTGAGGATTGGGCACAGCTACTGGCTGATCCTGTGAAACATTGGAGGACAGGATACTCTGCGCGGACGCTTGCTTACTCCTGGCAAAGCGCTGATGGCTTTCCTGCTGAAATAAAGGCGGCGTTTTCCGAAAACGAGTTTCTTTTTGATATCCAACTACTTATAGCCTTTCCAGAACACAAGGTCCCTTTGGCGGGAGGATCCAAGCCATCACAGAATGATATATGGGCACTGGCACGAACAAGCAGCGGTTTAGTCTCGATCGCTGTAGAAGGAAAGGTATCGGAACCCTTTGGCCCAACGCTGTCAGACTGGCTGGCGCAAGGATCTAAAGGGAAAGCTTCCCGACTGGCGTTCCTTCGCCGTGAACTGAATCTGAATGAAGCTTTGGCCGGCACGATAAGGTATCAGCTTATCCATCGCACCGGGTCTGCCGTCATTGAGGCGAAACGCTTCGGAGCCCCGCATGCTGTTATGCTTGTACACTCGTTCAGTCCAACCCGTGAATGGTTTCAGGATTTTGAGGCATTTGCAGTGTTGTTGCGTACCGAAGCTGCAATCAATCGTGTCGTTTATGCCGGGCAACGTGGAGGTGTTCATCTTCATATCGGCTGGATATGCGGAAATGAAAAATTTCTGGCTACATAGCAGCCGGACATGTCCCTGAAGCAATGCTCCCAAAATACCAAACAGAGGTCGCTGCAGAATGAAGAATGAAAAGAAAAAGCAAATGACCCTTTCCCCAAAACAGGCTCCCAATCTGGCCGAACCGCCACTGCTTCCGGACGGCTATCAGGATTTTCTCAGCGAAATTTCCACTCTGCTGGCGGCAGCCAGAAAGCAGGCAGCCCGGGCGGTCAATACTGTCCTGGTTGCCACCTACTGGGAACTTGGCAGAAGAATCATCGAGTTTGAACAGGGCGGCAAAGAGCGTGCCGGTTATGGCGCCCAACTGATTGAACGACTTTCCCGGGATCTGACCAAAAAATTCGGCAAAGGCTTTTCCCGGCAGAATCTGCAATATATGCGGCAATTATATACTGTCTATCCACCCGGCCAGATTCGCCAGACGGTGTCTGGCGATTTTCCGGCATCAATGTGCCAGACAGTGTCCGGCGAATCCTGCTTGCCCCTGAACATACTTGCCGAGGCCCTTCCGCTTTCCTGGTCCCACTATGTCCTCCTGATCTCCAGAAGCCGCTCGGATGAAGCCAGGCAATTCTACCATGCTGAAGCCCTGCGCGGCGGCTGGTCCGTGCGGCAGTTGCAGCGGCAGATCGACAGCCAGTTTTATGAGCGCATGGCCCTGTCAAAGGACAAGGCCGCCTTGCTGACCAAAGAGCGGAAGAAACAGGAACCCGGCCCGGCCAGTGCCGAGGAAACCATCAAGGACCCTTATGTTCTGGAGTTTCTCGGCCTCAAAGATGAATATTCGGAGAACGACCTGGAAGAGGCCTTGATCCAGCACCTGGAAACCTTTCTCCTGGAGCTGGGCAGTGATTTCTGCTTTGTGGGCCGCCAGAAAAGGCTGCGGATCGGCACGGAATGGTACCGGGTCGATCTGGTCTTTTATCACCGCCGGCTTCGCTGCCTGATGCTTATCGATCTGAAGCTGGGCCGCTTTACCCATGCCGATGCCGGTCAAATGCATCTTTATCTCAACTATGCCCGGGAGCATTGGACCCATGCGGATGAGAATCCCCCCGTCGGCCTGATCCTCTGTTCGTACAAGGAATCCGCCGTGGTCAAGTATGCCCTGGAAGGACTGGCCAGCAAGGTTCTGGCCGCGGAATACCGCACCGCGCTTCCTGACGAGGGCCGCCTGGCAAAGGAGATTGAGAAAACCCGGCGGTTACTGGATGAAAGAGCGCATCGCTGAAATCCTTGATATCAAAACAGACAGAATTTCATAATGAACCAGTTCAAAGAAAACATGATCCGCCAGCTGACCCGCCATGAAGGCCTGCGCCTCAAACCCTACCTTTGCCCGGCCGGCAAGCTCACCATCGGCTTCGGCAGAAACCTGGAGGGCAAAGGCATCACAAAACAGGAAGCTGTCATGCTCCTGGAAAACGACATCCAGGAATGCCTGGATGATCTCATACCGCTGTTTGATGAATTCGACACGCTCCCCGAACCGGTCCGGCAGGTCCTGGTGGACATGCGGTTCAACCTGGGCCCGGGAAGGTCCCGGCAGTTCAAAAAAATGATCGCCGCGGTCAACGCCCGCAATTTCCCCCAGGCTACCACACAGATGAAAGCCTCCCGGTGGTACCTTCAGGTGGGAAAGCGGGCAGAAACCCTGACCGCCATGATGGTATCGGCACAGCTGCCGCTTCCCGCTGCCGTCAAAGAACCGTTTAGGTAGTTTCCCCTATTGCCTTTTCACATCTCCTTTACTATACAGGAACAACTGTACCGCCTCCCCATCGGTCGATAACGCCTGTAACCGAAAGAGCGGAGCTATTTTTTCATGCCATTCTTCAACATATCCGATCTCATCTGGGACGACTTCATCTATCCCCGGAGCGCCCGAAAACAGCAGACCATCGATGCCTACGGCGAAGCTTTGACGGCCGGGGCCGCATTTCCTCCCATCATCATCCAGCCCGTGATCAATTATTCGGCCCCCAACACCAGCCTGTCCGAAATCCTCTTGCTGATCCTTGACGGGATCCACCGGTGGAGTGCGTACAAGGTCCTCGGCCTGACCGAAATCGAGGCCGTGCTCTGGCAGGACCAGCCCCTGGATTATGCCACCTGCAAGGACGACATGCTCCTGGAATCGGCCCGGCGCAACATCAATCACGGGGACCGGCTCAGTCAGACGGACAAGCGGCAGGTGGCCAGAGACATTGTTACCCGTGATCCGGAATATCAGTTGTCCGAGGAAATGCTTGCCGGCAGTCTCGGGGTCACTCAACAGACCGTCAACAACTGGATCAAAGACATCCGCGCAAGGCAGAAAGCCAGCAGGGACAGTACGATTCACCGTCTGAACCGCCTGGGATGGACCCAGCAGAAAATAGCTCAAGTGGTGGGTATAAGCCAGGCCCGTGTCTCAGGAATTATCGGAAATACAAATTTTTGTATTATTGATAATCTGATTGCCCAGGGACGTGAAATGCCTTATATAGCGGGGCATTTGAACATGGACCTGGCCACGGCATGGGCGATAAAACTGACGGGCCTCAAAGACCAGGAAAAATTCAAGGCCCTGGGATGGGGGCTCCGCACCTGGGACCAGTGGTATTTCAACGACTGCGACGACCGGTTCGGCACGGACTGGCCCGGCCGGATACCGGCCCAGCTGGTGGCCCATACCCTGTTTTATTTCACGGACCCCGGGGACCTGGTGATGGACCCCATGGCCGGCGGCGGGGTGGTGCCGGACGTGTGCCTGCTGTTTGAACGCAAATGCCAGGCCTTTGACCTGGCCCCCATCCCGGACCGCCCCGAGATCGAACCCTTTCACTGGACCGCTGACACCACCACCTGGCCCTGCACCCGGGAACCGGACCTGATCTTTTTCGATCCCCCCTATTTCACCAAAAAAAAGAAAGCCTACCAGGAAAAGGCAGATCCCCAAACCCCGCCCATCTCCTCACTATCCCGGCACCAATACATGCAGTTTTTTACCCGGTTTTTTGAACTGGCCCATGAAAACACCCGTCCCGGCGCCATCCTGGCCTTTCTCAACGCGGACTGGCGCGATTTTGAATCCACCCCGGCAAAAAAAGAATCTCCGGATCACGCCATCACCCTGTTTGACTTTCACCGGCTTTTGTCAGAAACAGGATGGAAACTCACCCACCGCATTGAATGTCCTCTGTCATCTGAACGCCTCAGCGGCACCCAGGTGAAAAACATGCAGGACAAGCGGATCCTGGGCACCGTCAGCCGAACCCTTTTAATCGCAAAACACATATAAGGAGGCAGCCATCACAGGCACCCGCCAGCTGTACCTGCCTGTGGAAATCCAGAAAATGCTGGAAGGCGCCGGCAGGATCCGGATTCAGCTGCTGTAAATCCAATTCAAGGAAAACAAAATGAACATCCCGATGTATCAGGTTGACGCGTTCACCTCCAGCGTTTTTTCCGGCAATCCGGCCGCTGTCTGCCTGCTGGACACATGGCTTGACGATACAGTCCCGCCCCCCAGCCGCCTGTGAACAGTCTGATACCCTCAGCCGCGCTCTGGGTGAGGCGCCCCGGCAGGTGTATGAATCAGACGAAGACCTGATGGCCGTATTTGACAGCGAAACCACCGTGGCCGGGATGCAGCCGGATATTGCCCTGCTGGCACAGCTGGACTGCCGGGGAATCATTATTACGGCGCCGGGAGATCACTGCGATTTTGTATCCCGGTTCTTTGGGCCAAAGGTGGGCGTTCCCGAAGACCCGGTGACCGGCTCTGCCCACTGCGTGCTGATTCCCTTTTGGGCATCGAAGCTGGACAAAAATGACCTTCATGCCCGGCAGGTTTCCCAACGGGGCGGAGAGCTGTTCTGCCGGCTTGCCCATGACCGAGTCAGAATTGCTGGCCGGGCAGCACTCTATCTGGAGGGGATGATAAAGATTTGAATCTTCAGCCGCAATTTTGAAGGATGTAGGGGATACTGAACTGGGTCCAGTGGGAACCTTTATCGGGCACTGTGGATTCCTTCCTGAACAGATTGAGGGATCCGGACCGGAAATCGCCTATGCCATGCGCAAATCCATGTGGACCGAAGCTTTTGGTCATCATGTCGAGAGGGAAACCGCATGAATGAAGATATCGTACAAATAAAGAATCACGATCCATCTCAGTCTCTTTTCCAGGATATCAAAAACCTGATTGAAACGGGACGTTCCAAGGTGGCAGTTACCGTCAATAAGGCTTTGACTCTTCTTTACTGGCAGGTTGGGCAGCGCATCCATAAAGAGATCCTGGTCCATGAGCGGGCCGAATACGGAAAACAGATTTTGCAGACACTGGCTGCAAAATTAACAGAAGCTTATGGACAGGGGTGGAGCGAAAGAAATCTGGCCTACATGGTTAAATTTGCACAAGTTTTTCCTGATCCTGATATTTTGCAGGCACTGTGTGCAAAATTGAGTTGGAGCCATTTCAAAGACTTGATTTATATTCAAGACCCTCTCAAACGGGAATTTTATGCGGAAATGTGCCGCCATGAAAGCTGGAGCGTACGAACCCTGAGAAAAAAAATCGATGCCATGCTTTTTGAACGCACAGCCTTGTCCAGAAAACCCGATGAAGTCATTGTTCAGGAACTGAGAGACTTGCGGGAAACTGATAAATTATCGGCGGATCTGGTTTTCCGTGACCCGTATTTTCTTGACTTTTTGGGACTCCAGGACCGGTACGTGGAGAAAGATATTGAGGATGCTATTTTACGGGAACTGGAGCATTTTTTGCTTGAGCTTGGCAGCGGATTCGCGTTTTTGGCCCGCCAGAAACGGTTTCAACTGGACAATGACGATTATTACATTGACCTGCTGTTTTACCATCGGCACCTGAACCGGTTGATTGCCATTGACCTGAAGCTGGGGGATTTCAAGGCACAGGACAAAGGCCAAATGGAGCTGTATCTCAGATGGCTTGCCAAAAATGAACAGCATCCGGAAGAAAAATCACCCCTGGGTATTATCCTTTGTGCCGGGAAAAAGCAGGATCTGGTGGAGCTGATGGAGTTGGGACAGTCCGGTATTCATGTGGCTGAATACCTCACGCTTCTGCCGGAAAAAGCCCTGTTGCAGCAGAAACTGCACGATGCCGTCACCAAGGCCCGGCTTCGCCTGGAAAACAGGAGAGCAGAGGACGAATGACGTTGGAAACCAAGAAGGCTTTACAGTTCAAGATCAAACAGATATGTTGCAAAAGGACATAGATGTTTTCGACCCTCCCATCATTTACGTGCGGGGGTATGCCGGAAGCAAGGGGACTGTGGAGTCCACTGTGGACCGGCCTTACTATGGCTTCAATCTCGGCTCCACCCAGGTGCGGGCCAAATGGGCCGGGCTCGACAGCGATCTCCCCGCCACGGGCAAACGCTATCCCCGCAATGACAACATCCGCTTCCCATTGCCATCAAAGAACCTGGACCAGGGAGATCTGGTGCTCCGTGTCCGGGATGAGCGCAGCAACTCCACCCGGCATCTGCTTTAAGGAGAATAAAATGAACATACCGATGTATCAGGTTGACGCGTTCACCACCACCGTTTTTTCCGGCAATCCGGCCGCTGTCTGCCTGCTGGACACATGGCTTGACGATACCGTCCTGCAGGCGGTTGCCGCTGAGAACAACCTGTCAGAAACCGCGTTTCTGGTTCAAAACACCACGGGTTTTGACCTCAGATGGTTTACCCCGGTCACGGAAGTGGCCCTGTGCGGTCATGCCACACTGGCCAGCGCGTTTGTGCAGTTTTTTTGCCGGCACTGGAACAAAGACACAATCGTTTTTGACACCCGCCACAGCGGACCGCTGACGGTTGCCCGAAAGGGGGATCTCCTTGAAATGGATTTTCCATCCCGCCCCCCAGCCGCCTGTGAGCCGTCTGATACCCTCAGCCGTGCCCTGGGTGAGGCACCCCAACAGGTGTACAAATCAGCCGAAGACCTGCTGGCCGTATTTGACAGCGAAACCACCGTGACTGGCTTGCAGCCGGATGTTGCCCTGCTGGCACAGCTGGACTGCCGGGGCATCATTGTTACGGCGCCGGGAGATCACTGCGATTTTGTATCCCGGTTCTTTGGGCCAAAGGTGGGCATTCCCGAAGACCCGGTGACCGGCTCTGCCCACTGCGTGCTGATTCCCTTTTGGGCATCGAAGCTGGGCAAAAACGACCTTCATGCCCGGCAGGTTTCCCAACGGGGCGGAGAGCTGTTCTGCCGGCTTGCCCATGACCGTGTCAGGATTGCCGGCCGGGCAGCACTTTATCTGGAGGGGATGATAAAGATTTGAATCAGCCGCCGCCCCAGGTTTGACATCTTTCCCCATTGTGGGGCAGAACTTGAAACAGTCCTGGTATACTGAAACGGCAGATCACCGACTGGAGGAAGGCGACATTAGGCAAAAACTTATTTTTTTCGGTCCGGGTTGCCACAGATCCTAATCATTAAATATAGTTCTCAGTAAAAAATCTTGCAAAGCTATAACCATTATGCAAAAAGAAGATCATATCAAGATTTCATAACTTCATAGCCGAGAGGGTGAGAATGAAAATCGCAGACTGCCTACCCAATATGTCAATGCTGTATCTCAAAAGGATTGTAAACAGCATACTCAAAGATGATATCACCAAAGGGGATGAAGAAAGACATCGTGAACAAATCGCCCAAAATGAAGCAGAACTTTTCAGTGATGAAAGAATACGGAAGGTTCTGGATCTGGAGTCATACAAAAGGAGTCAGCGTATTCTCACCGAGGGAATATTGAAAGGCCTTCTGTTGAGCTCAGAAATGGCATGCCCTGAAGATGAATTATTCAAGCTTGTGCAAAAATTTGAGCAAGCTGTTATTGATGAAGCAAAATCAGAAAACGCTTTTAAATTCAGTGATCCCAAATCTGTGGAAATCTATGAAACCGTTCTGGATGTGGCATTGGAAGACGACCATGTATCAATAGATGAGTTTCGAATGCTTGAACGTCTTCGGATTAAGCTGGGAATTACCCGTCGCGAGCATCGGCTACTGGAAGCAAAACTTGGGAAATTTCCGCAACCTAAAAATGAACTCCACAATTCCAGTTTTTTTACAGATGCGATAAAATACCTCCAGTCTATCGGAATTCTGTTCTGTTGCAATAAAATGGAAGGGGGCTCCGTTCTGGTTTTACCGGAAGAAATAGCACCTATTGTAAAATCAATCCTTGGCTTTGAAATGAAGCCGGAATCTCAAAAACTCATGCATGAGACATTATCTACATACCAGCTGCGTTCTGCGTTAAAATATATGAACCTGCCTCTGTCCGGGTCTAAGGCAGAGCGATCCGAAAGGCTCCTGATGAGCGCGGACTCGCAAGTTGATGGATAGATGGTCAACAAAGATGAGGGATGCGCTGCGCTCATCGGCCGTTTTTTTAAGGTATAAGCGGAAGTTTTGAATAAGGTAAAAAAACGAGAAGAAGCGGCAATTAGAATCATTCTTTCTGAGAATTTTCACGATAAAGCAGGGCGAGATCAAAAACCAAATGCCTCCGATTTCAGCCAATAATTTTTTCTGCTTTCAATAAAGTCCTCGTCAGATAATGTATTTTTTTTTGTTCACCTGCATGATTACGCCAATCCTGTCTTTCCTGGATAATACGATTGTAGATTTCCGTTCGGATAAATCCTCTTCGATAGAGAGCCAAAGCATATGCAAAATCAGTGGCGGATTCATTACCTTTATCATAAAGGGGCCGGGTAATATTGTTTTTATGACACACGACCCCCCCGGGGTTGATGGGAAAAAAGCCTTTTGAGAACAGGAGGATAGTTTTATTTCAGGGATATTCGCCTGGCGTTTCCAATCAACCCATACAAGTTTTGCCAATGGGTACTGTCCCGAAGGCGTTTTGTGTTTTTCCTTTCTG